>NZ_JARGEJ010000034.1:0-49459 GCF_029211245.1 Robertmurraya sp. DFI.2.37
AGATGTCTTGAAGAAAACGAATAAACAAACACAGCAATTACTTAAAAATCAACTATCACAATGGGTTACAGGTTTACCCGGTTATATTAGGGCTTACCTGCCTGATTTGGTCTGCGAAAGTTGAGTAATTTATATTCGACGGTAGTGTTTATTATTTTATTGATTTTACTGAATGGAGCGATTTATTATTCCTTTAGTCAGATGATGTACAAGAGTGAACTGGAAAGGACAATAGCCCAAGCAACTCGTGCTGCCGATGGGATAGGCCAAATCGAGGGAGAGGTCCCTCATCAGGAAGTTTTGCGGGCTTACATGCCGATTAATGGAATGCTGCAAATTGTCAATAACGATGGGAGCCCTGGAACAGCGGTCGTTGATCCAAATCATCAATATTTACATAAAGTGAATGTACAGTATTATGACAAACAAGTACAAGAAATTACTTCTTACGATCGGGTGACGCATACTTTTGCCTCGCTTCCGATTGTTTGGCGAAATGGGGAGGTAGCAAATCTTCAAATAACGGTAAGTTTACAGCAAACTGATGAAATCCTTTCCACCTTGCGAATAGTCCAAATTATTGTAACTTTATTGGCGATAATTCCAGTTCTTCTTTCCTCTAGATTTCTAAGCAACCTGATTACTCGTCCGATTACTTCAATGATTCAGACGATGAGAGAGATTCGGGAAAGTGGGCAATTTAGACGAATTGCGAAGTCGAAGGAATCAAAGGATGAGCTTAGTCAAATGGCTGAGACATTCAATGAGATGATCGATCTACTAGAACTGAATTATGAGAAACAAGGACAATTTATTTCAAATGCCTCTCATGAGTTAAATACTCCGTTAACGGTCATTGAGTCTTATGCTTCACTGTTGAAAAGAAGAGGGCAAGAACAGCCTGAGTTATTTGCAGAGTCCATTCAAGCTATTCATTCTGAAGCAATTCGAATGAAAAGCTTAACAGAGCAGTTGTTGAATTTGGCAAGAAATGATAAACCTTTGAGAATCGAACTTGAGGAGATTGCTCTTGCTGATGTGGTCGCTGAAATGGTCCGCACGATTGAAAAATCCTATCAGCGAAAAATTGAATTGGAAGTTGAGGGTGAAGTAACGGTTCAGACCGATTTGCAAAAGTTTAAACAATTATTCTATATCTTCCTTGATAATGCGAGGAAGTACAGTGAGGATACGATCAAGGTGCGAATTAAGACGTTGCAGCGCGAAGGTGTCGTGGAAATAATTGATTATGGAATAGGCATCCCTGCGCCAGAGTTGGAAAAAGTGTTTGACCGATTTTACCGAGTGGATAAGGCAAGAACGCGAAAAACAGGTGGATTCGGCCTTGGGTTATCATTAGCAACAGATCTTGCTGAGGCAATGGGAGCAAAGATTAGCTTAGAGAGTGTGGAAGGTTTAGGTACAACCGCCAAAATCATACTTCCACTTGCTTCTTCTCATTAAATTCTCATCTTCATTATGTATAATTTTTTTACAGGAAGGAAATGAGGTGAAATGGTTGGAATCATTTAATTGGAAGAAAATGAGCGTCGGCTTTGTCGTTATTTTTGCTGTCGTGATGTTGACTTGGCTACTGTTAAGGTTAATGGCTTCTGAACAAACGGTTTCGGCTGAGGAGGCAAAGAATAAAGTTCAAGAACTATATAAAGGGAAGATCGTCAATATTGAAGAAACAGCGGAAGTATATCAGATTACAATAAAACTAGATACCGGGGAATATGAGGTAGAAATTGCCCGCGATACTGGCGATATTGGAAAATTGAATAGAGTTAGCAAGACGGTTGCTAATACTCCAGAGGAACAAAGTCGAGAAGGCGGAGGGGAAGTGGTGCCCCCTGATTCACCTTCTGAAGGACAAAAAGAACAACCAACCAATCATATTAGTAAAGAAGAGGCTATCTCAATTGCTCTTAGCCAAGTGAAGGGTGAGATAGACGATGTGGATATCGAGCAATCAAATGGTTTGATCTATTATCTCGTAGAAATAGAAGCAAATGATGAGAAGGAAGCGACAGTACAAATTAATGCAATTTCCGGTGAAGTAATGTCGATTACATGGGATGACTAAAAGTGAGGTCATCTCTTTTTTGTTAGGACGGAAAAACACCGTTTCGCTATGTGAAAGAGAGTGTTACTTAAATTCCTTTATTGGAAGTGCCACTTATCAAACAAGTGAAAGAATCGAAGTACGTCGACCGATAGATTTGATCATTGGCTATTCATCCTTTTCTCATCAAATTCTCATTTTGCTATCCGTGAATTCTCATTTTGATTGTCTATATTGTAGATATATCAAATAAGGAGGAAACAATATGAAGAAGAAAATAATTATTTTTGGTGTGGCTGGTTTGTTGTTATTAGGTGGTTCAGTAGGTGTAAGTGCAGTCTCTGAGCAACAGAGCAATGAAAAATTACAGTCAAATGCAAATCTGCTTTCTATTGATAAAGTGAAGGAAATTGCTGCTGCAGAGGTAGACGGTGTAATTGAAAGTGTGGAGTTAGACAAGAAGCAAGGTCGTTTAACATATGAAGTCGAGTTTGATGGAGGATATGGGGAAGACGATGATATTGAAGTATATGTAGATGCGTATTCAGGCGAAGTACTAAAAGTGAAGTATGATGACGATAGAATCGTTACCCCAACTCCGAAAAGCACGAAAACGGAATCTGTCCATACAAAAACAACTAACGGAAAAAGACTAACGAAAGAAGAAGCGATTGCAATCGCAACAAAGGATACTCCAGGTAAAGTAGTCGATGTTGAATATGACGACGGTGAATATGAAATCGAAATCCACACGGATACACATGAAGTGGACTTTGAAATTGATGCGAGAACGGGCGTAATTTTGGAAAAAGATATTGATAGACTTGATGATTGAGCGTATTTAAAAATGATGAGCAAACCGGTAGACTCCAAAAAGTAGTTGACATGCTACTTTTTGGAGTTTTTTATTTGAACGGATTTTATTCCTCAAGACAACTGCTGTGATTATTTCAGAGTAGTATGATATTTTTAAAGTAATCGAAGGAAGGAAGTGTTGAAAATGAGCAGTCGAATTCCAGAAATAACGCTTAATGATGGTTTGAAAATACCGGTGGTAGGTCTAGGTACATACAGTCTTAAGGGGAGTAAAGGTGCCGCTTCAATTCAAAGTGCGATTGAAAAGGGGTATCGACTTCTTGATTCAGCTTATAATTATGAAAATGAAGGAACAGTGGGAGAAGCAGTTAGACGTTGTTCTATTCCAAGATCAGAGCTAAAAATCACCTCTAAATTACCTGGTCGCTATCATGAATATGAAAAGGCAGTCAGCGCTATTCAAGAATCATTATATCGAGCCCAATTAGATTACTATGATTTATATCTTATTCATTGGCCTAATCCTAGTAAAGATCAATACGTAGAGGCGTGGCAGGCGCTAATAGATGCAAAAAAATGGGGCTTAATCCGTTCAATTGGGGTATGTAATTTTCTTCCTGAGCATATTGAACGATTGGAAAAAGAAACAGGTGTAAAGCCTAGCATAAATCAAATAGAACTACATCCGTTTTTTAATCAAGCTGAGCAACGAAAATATCATGAGGAAAAAAACATCGCAACCCAGTCTTGGAGTCCTTTTACAAGAGGACTGAAGGATTTAAAAATTGATACACTTCAAGAGATAGCCGCTCGTTATAACAAGTCAATTCCTCAAGTCGTGTTGCGTTGGCATTATCAACTTGGAGCCATTTCAATACCGAAATCAGCATCCCCAACAAGGCAGCTCGAAAATATTTCTATTTTTGACTTTGACCTTAATGAAGAAGAAATGGTGAGTATTTCAGCATTATCGCAGCCAGATGGTAGAATTGCCAATCAAGACCCTGCAGTATACGAGGAATTTTAAGGGCTAAGAGCAATTTGGCTAAAATTAAATGGACAGTTAAGGGAGGTTTTTGGTTGGAATTTAAAACCGAGAGACTATTCATAAGGTTGTTTAACCGTAATGATTTAAACGATGTCTTTGCCATTTACAATAACGATGAAACATGTAGATTCCTTTTGCATGAGAAGTGGACAGTTGAAAATATGGAGGAAGAATTTAATAAAAAACTGAACAATAGGGCCCTTGCAAAAGAATCCAGTTTAAGCTTGGCAGTTGTTTGCCATGAAAAGGTTATCGGTGATTTATCCGTATGGTATACAGGGATGAAGGAGACAGTTGAAATAGGATATAGCTTTGCCGGTACAGCATCAGGAAAAGGCTATGCCACTGAAGCGGTGCGTGGTTTAGTTGAAAGATTGTTTACTGAATTTAAAGTGCATCGTATCCAAGCCAATCTTGATGCAAGAAATAAAGCATCACAACTGTTGTGTGAACGTATAGGCATGCGCAAAGAGGCTCATTTTATTGAGGATTTTTGGAATAAAGGTGAGTGGACGGACAGTATTGTATACGGGATGTTGCGCTCAGATTTAAATTCACAAGCTTAAGGTAAGGAGCCGTTGATTTCCATAAAATCAGCGGCTTCTAAGCTGATGAGAAAATCTTTCATCCATTATAATGAACTCATGAATCCAGCTTCAGCCTTGCCTGTCATGTTAACTTTGGCAGTTATTCCTTATAAAGCTTGCCCGGATTGCTTAATTTTCTATGTTTTGCAATGACTGCTTTTCCAACCACTGGCCAATTCCAAGGAAGAAATTTTCTACTAAAAAGTTGGCGCGATCAATATGAGAGTTTATTTTTTGAAGTGACTGCTCATTTGCATTACCGCGTTTCCGATGCGATCTGTCTAAAAGCAACTGAAAAAGAAAAATTTGAGAATGAAGCGCAGCACTAAGTTGACCCTAAAACCCCAGTTGTGGACTGCCTCCCCATTGTTAGATGATGACTAACAATGGGGAGGCAGTCCACTTTTAGGGTATTTTGCTTGCAGTTCACTAATTGATAAAAAACGCGAATAAGCAGAACAGCATGTGTGCGAAAAGGGGGTTCATGAGGACAAAGAAAGCAGGAAAAAAGCAAATCCTGTCCTCATAGGAGGTTCATGAGACGAAAACTTTGAGTAAAATGCAAGGCATGTCCGCCTAAAAGGTTTAGGAGGAAAATTCTGAAATCATTGGTTGACAAACGCTTACATTTAATTTACGATAAGGTTACTAAACCGATTTAGTAAACCGATTTATCGAAAAGAAAGGAGCGAAAAAACTATTTTCGATGACGTGCACAAAAGTATTATAGAATGGAGCGATTTAGTTTGACGAATTTGGATGTAACCACATTTGGTGAAGCAATGGCGATGTTTATTGCAGAAGAGCCAGGACCACTACATGAAGTTTCTCGTTATTATAGAGAGCTTGCCGGAGCAGAAATTAATGTGGCAATTGGTCTAGCACGTCTTGGATTAAAGAGCGGCTGGGCAAGTAAAGTGGGGAGTGATTCATTTGGAAAGTTTGTTATGGAGCGTCTTAAAAATGAAAACGTTGACATTAGTTGTGTTGTAATAGATGAAAAATATCCCACTGGCTTCCAAATAAAATCAAAAGCTCTTGTTGGCGATCCAGAAGTACAGTATTTCAGAAAAGGTTCCGCTGCTAGTTATATGAGAAAGGAAGAGTTTAAAGAAAGCTTCTTTTTAAAATCAAGTCATGTCCATTTAACAGGGATTCCGTTAGCAATTTCAGAATATGCTAAAGAATTTGCTAGTTTTATCGTTCGTAGTGTATTAAAGAAAAGGATTCCCATCTCCTTTGACCCCAATTTGCGTCCTGCACTTTGGAAATCAGAACAAGAAATGATTAGTGTTGTAAATGATTTTGCATTTAAATCCAATTATGTTCTTCCGGGACTACAGGAGGGCAGAATATTAACTGGTTATGAAGACCCAAGAGATATTGCCTCTTTCTATTTGGATAAAGGGGTAGAGGCGGTTATCGTTAAACTGGGTGAGAAAGGAACATTTTATAAGACTAGTCATGAGGAAGGTCAAGTGGATTCTTTTCCTGTAGAAAGGGTAGTTGACACAGTTGGGGCAGGCGATGGATTTTCCGTTGGATTTATTAGCGCATTATTCGAAAATTTATCAATCTATGAGTCTGTGAGGAGAGGGAATGCTATTGGAGCATTAGCGGTCCAATCGTATGGAGACTATAATGGTTACCCAACAAAACAGCAATTAGATGATTTTATGGCAATGTATACGAGTTAAACGGTTATTATGCACTAAATTAGAATAAAGAATGGGAGGGCTAGAGATGAAAGAACAAGTGGTTGCTAATGAAATTATTAAATATATTGGTGGGAAAGAAAATGTCAAATCAGTTGAGCATTGCGCTACAAGATTAAGGCTTGTTTTGATTGACAAAACAATTATTGATGAGAAAGCGATTGAGAATATTGATGGAGTAAAAGGGCAGTTTTTCTCTGCTGGTCAATTTCAAATTATTCTCGGTACAGGATTTGTCAATAAAGTGTATGATGCGTTTGTAAATGGTGATTCAAGCTTAGAGAATAACAATAAAGAAGAAGTTTATAAAAATATGAGTCTGTTGGCGAAAATTTCAAGAACACTTGGCGATGTATTTATCCCTATTATCCCAATACTAGTAGCAACTGGTTTATTTATGGGATTACGGGGATTTATTATGAATTTAGGGGTTGAATTTGATCCAACGTTATTAACATTTACCCAAGTATTAACGGATACGGCCTTTGCCTTTTTGCCTGCATTAGTCGGTTATTCAGTAATGAGGAAGTTTGGAGGCTCCCCCGTTATTGGAATTATCATTGGGTTAATGTTAGTAGCTCCGCAGCTTCCAAACGCCAACGCAGTTGCACAAGGGACAGCAGATCCGATCTTATTATCAATTTTTGGTTTATCAATACCCGTGACAGGCTATCAAGGCTCGGTCCTACCAGCTTTAGTCATTGCTATCTTAGCAGCAAAAACAGAGAAAAGATTACGAAAAATTGTTCCAGATACATTAGATTTAATCATTACACCATTTTTAACCCTTTTAATTAGTATTGTTAGTGGATTGCTCATCATTGGACCACTGATGCATGTAATAGAAGCTTTTATTCTTGATTCTTTCAAAGTGTTACTAACATTTCCGTTAGGTATTGGTGGAGCCATTATTGGTGCCCTTCAACAAGTAATTGTTATTACTGGTGTTCATCATATTTTTAAAGCATTAGAAATCGAGTTATTAGCAAAAACAGGTGCGAACGCATTTAACGCACTCGTCTCAGGAGCAATTGCGGCTCAAGCAGGGGCAGCGTTGGCAGTCGTTTTAAAAACGAAGGATAAGAAGAAAAAATCCTTATATATGTCTGCAACCATCCCGGCATTTTTAGGAATTACTGAACCGGCGATCTTCGGTATTAATTTAAGACTTATTAAGCCATTTGTATTTGGCTGTATTGGTGGAGGAATTGCTGGAATCTTCTCTTCAATCGTTGGTTTAAAAGCAACGGGAATGGCGATAACAGTTATCCCTGGAATGTTATTGTATCTAAATGGGCAGTTGCTCACGTATTTTATCGCATTGTTGATTGGTTTGGGTGTTGCTTTTACTTTGACATATTTTTTCTATAGATCTGAAGAATAATCATCCAATTATTTGCCGGGAGGGAGAACATAATGGTTCGCTTATATAATAATTTAGAATTGCCGGAGCAGTGGCCACCGAAATATGAGGAGAAAACGTTAGACAAGCCTTTAGAAGTCCCTTATCTAAAAGCAAAACAAGATATTGTCAATATTGAGATCGGTAGACAATTATTTGTGGATGACTTTTTGATTGAAGAGAGTAATTTAACGAGGGAATTTCATCAACCTAAAGTATACGAGAAACCAATCTTCGAACCGAAAACTCCCTTGGAAATGAATAATGGCTATTATCCTTGTGCATGTCCATTTAACGATGGGATTTTTTACGATGACGAGGATAATAAGTTTAAAATGTGGTACCATGCCGGTTGGTTTAATGGTGTAGGCTATGCAGAAAGCGAAGATGGTCTGAATTGGAAAAGGTTAAAGGAATTATATCCAGAGCGAGAATCGGAGAGCGTCCTTCCCCATGAATTTGGAACGATTAGGGATGGGGCGGCAGTCTGGATTGATTATCATGCAACAAATCGCAATGAAAGGTATAAAATGTTTGTCTTTCTGCGCAAATTTGACTTTGAGATTAAGTATTATCATGAAAAACCAAAGCATGCACACGATGATCCTGATTCCATCCCGCCAGAGGAAAAAGGAGTGTTGTTCCAATCAGCTAACGGTATTGATTGGGAGGAATGTGGCACAGTAGGACATTGTGGTGATAATACGGGGTTTTATTATAATCCCTTCACTAACAAATGGACTTTTAGCTTGAGAACATTCTCTTCTCTAGATCGAAGAATTAGAACTAGAGGGTATTATGAAACCGAGCATTTTATTAAAGGTACGAAGTGGACCGAAGATGATATTGTCTTTTGGACAAGAACAGATATTTATGATCGACCTGATAAAGACATGGGGTATTATACACAGCTTTATGATGTTAGTGCAACGCCATATGAAAGCTTGATGCTAGGGGTCTTTAGCATTTTTATGGGGCCACCTAATGATATTAGTGGAAAAAAAGGAACTCCGAAAATTAACGATCTGAAGTTAGCTTATAGTAGAGATGGCTTTCATTGGCATAGACCTTCATATGAAAATTTCATTTCCTCTTCTCGAAAAGAGGGTACTTGGAATTATGGATATGCCCATCCTGTAAATGGTTTATGTCTAGTTGTTGGGGATGAAATCTATTTTTATTTTTCCTGTTTTTCAGGAGTATCGCCTAAATTAGGTTCTCACAAATATGCAGGAGGGAATTTAGGATTAGCCAAGCTTAGAAGAGATGGATTTGTTTCTTTAAGTGATAAAGGGAATGGAGGCGAACTGCAAACTACAAAACTGAAGTTTGATGGTAATCATCTATTTGTTAATGTCTCCTCTGAAGCTGGAACCGTTTGTGCAGAAATACTTGATGAACATTCGAATGTTGTAGATGGCTACAGTAAAGCAAACTGTATTCCAGTAACAGGAGATAGTACAAAGGTTCAAATAAAATGGAAAAACAAGAACCTTGAGGCACTAAGAAATAAAATAATAAAAATTCGTTTCTATCTAGACAATGCTAGAATTTACTCCTTCTGGATTGCTGAGGATGAAGAGGGTCACAGTAAAGGGTTTATGGCAGCAGGTGGTCCGGGCTTTCATGAAGGCCGAGATGTGAGCAAAACAGAGAAATGAACTTGAAAAAGAGAGTAGAACGGAAGAAAAGAGGATTACATGTTTAAACAAATGTTTGGTATGAAAAAAGTGAAAATACTAGAGGAAATGGTTTATCGACCATTATCAGGCACTTTGTTAAAGCTTGAGGAAGTACCGGACCCAACTTTTTCAAAAAAGATGCTTGGGGAAGGGGTGGCCATTGAACCGAGTGAAGGCCGCGTATCATCTCCGGTTGATGGAGTAATCATTCATGTGTTTCCAACCAAACATGCAATAGGAATTCGCTCAGATAGTGGCTTAGAGTTCCTGATTCATATTGGATTGGAGACCGTTAATATGAAGGGCGAAGGATTTGCCGTTTTGGTAAATGAGGGTGAGCGCGTGCAGGTCGGTGATCCCCTAATTGATTTTTCATTGGAATTAATTAAAAAGAAAGCTTCTAGTTGTATAACACCTATTGTCATAACCAATTCAGAAAAAATTGACAGCATAGAACATATATCGGGTTTGAAAAATGGAAAAGAAGTGCTATTTAAGGTCAGAGTAAAATAGTAAAAAAATACTCCTAACCACTTAATTTAGGAGTGTTTTTTCTTATAAATCGTTATCGCTTCATGATTTCGAATGAAACCTCTGGATTAATGATTACAATGTTAAAGCTAGCAGTTTTATATTTTTCGAAAAACTGGAATTAAGCTAACATAATAGATACAATTTATGTAGTCATTTATAAAAAGAGGGTAATTTAATGAAAAAAGTAACGATGGTAGATGTAGCAAAAAAAGCAGGTGTATCTAAAAGTACCGTTTCTCAATTTTTGAACAAGCGCTTTGAATATATGAGTGTAGAAACACGGGAAAAAATTGAAAAGGCGATTGAACAACTTGGATACAAGCCTAATTATATAGCGAGGAGTCTAAAACAAAAACGTACTTCAATGATTGGAATCATTGTTGCAAATATCGTACATCATTTTTCAACTGAAGTAAGTAGAGCGATAGAGGATTTTTTTATCGAGCAAGATATTCATGCTATTTTATGTAATGCAGACAACGATCCTAAAAAGGAAAGAAGATACATTGAAATGCTACAGGCAAAGCAGGTTGACGGGTTAATTATTTTCCCAACTGAACAAAATATTGATTTGTACAAAGATTTAGTCGAATCGGGCTATCCTGTTATTTTTATGGATCGAAAAGTCGATGGCATAAATATTCCGGCTGTAAAAGTAAATAATTCTGAGGCAACAGAAGCAATTATTCAGCACTTTGTTGAATATGGACATGAAAGAATTTCGATTGTGACTCAACCTTTAACCATATCCACTAGAATTGAACGGGTTAATGGATATAGAAAAGCAATTAAAGAAAATGAGATCGAATTAAATGAGGACTTTATTATTCGTGCTGAGACAAAAGAAATTAATGGTCAGCTTAAGTTGCTTTTCTCAAGGAAGAATCCACCGACTGCCTTGATTGCTGGAAACGATTTAGTATTTTTAGAAATTCTAGAGTTCGCAAAAGAAAACAAACTAAAGATTGGAACTGACTTTTCTTTAGCTGTTTTTGATAATATTCCGTTCGCACACTTAGTGACACCAGCAGTTACAACCATTGCTCAACCTTCATATGAAATGGGTGAAAAAGCAGCTCAAATGCTGTTATCCCTTATAGAAAAGGAAAATTCAGAGTTGCAGGATGTTGTATATAATTGTCAATTGTTAATTAGAGATTCTTCTAAAATAGTTAGATCAAAATAGTATGAAAGCTGTCTAATTAATAGATGTTACATGTTGTTAATAAATCGGTTTGGTTAGAGGTGTGAATATGGATATACAATTGGCACTGGATCGAGTAACAATAGAAGATGCATTAGCATTAGTCAAAGAAACAGAGGACGATATTGATTTAATAGAAGTAGGTACTTCTTTGATAAAAGAGTACGGGATAGAGAGTGTGCGGAAAATAAAAAGTGCATTTCCGCACAAGCGAGTTGTTGCAGATATTAAGACAATAGATAATGCAGAGTACGAATTTACTTTATGTTTTGATGCGGGTGCAGATATAGCTACTGTTATGGGAGTATCCCCTATAGAGACGATAAAAAAGTGTCTACAAATAACAAATAAAGAACAAAAGCTGGTTATGATTGATTTACTGAATACTACGGAAAGTAAAAGAAACCAATTATTTTCATTAAGTAATCCGAATGTGATTTTCTGTGAGCATCTAAGTAAAGATGAACAAGAAGTATCGGGAAAAAGAAATTCATTTCCTCATTTGGATAACGGTAGGTCAATTCGCTATGCTGTTGCGGGAGGGATTACCACAGATTCTGTAGCTCAACTAATTGGCAAAAAACTAGAAATCGTGATTATTGGGTCTGCCATTACGAACTCCTCTAAACCAGAAATAACGGCAAAAAGATTTAAAGAACTCTTAAAGGGGCTTTGATAGAATGAAAGCGATCCAATTAATATTAGACGAAATACAAGATGTTATGATGAACGTAAATGAACATTCCTTAGAAAAGCTTGCAGTTTTTTTGGCAAATGGTAAAAGGATCTTTGTCGTAGGTGAAGGAAGATCTGGTTTGATGGCTAAATCATTTGCGATGAGATTAATGCACTTAGGAGCAACCACCTTTGTGGTTGGAGAAACAACGACACCATCGATTGAAGCGGAGGATATGTTAGTCGCTGTTTCAGGTTCAGGGAAAACAAAAAGTGTTGTGTGGACCGCTGAAAAAGCAAATTCGTTAGGGTGTGAAGTGGTAGCTATTACAACTGCTCCCAATTCCGAGCTTGCATTACATGCCTCATTTGTAGTGAACGTCCCGGCTTCGACAAAGTATCGTACAAGTGATGATGTAGAATCAATTCAGCCACTAGGTTCGCTATTTGATCAAAGTGTCCATATTATATTGGATGCAGTTTGCTACCTATATTCAAAGATAACCCAAGCTGACGAAGATGAGACATTTAGACGGCATAGTAATTTAGAATAGAATATAATCGAGTTTGAGAGTCTTTAAAATACAATCTGATAAAGTACATCTTTCTCGACTGTTCACATAAATGTATACTACCATGAAGATAGACGTCGTGAGTTTAAAGATTATGCGCATGCAGAATAGGTATCATCTTTGTAAAGGATGTTAAGATGGAGAATAATGAAAGGTAAAAAAGCTTGCATGCATTAGCAGGCTTTTTTACGTTGTTGCCATTTAGACGGAATAAGGAAAAATGGATTATATCTCTAAAAAGTATTATATTTAACAAGAAATATATGATGGAGTCAAAGAATGCAAGCATGGAAAGCAGCGTTTTGGAACTGAAGGAGGTTCAATAATGGATAATAACGATATATTAATTCGTTTGAGATTTGCGATGGACTTAAAGAATAGAGAAATGGCAGAAATTTTTAAACTGGGTGGAATGAGTGTAACCGTCCCAGAAGTCGTCAAGATTTTAACGAGAACAGATGATTTTGCAGAAGAAAGTGAAGAGCATATTGTATGTGATAACCATATGTTGGATTCGTTTCTCAATGGCTTCATTATTTATAAGAGAGGAAAACAAGAACCAAAACCAGGTCAGCCAGCAAAAGAAGAGCCTTCAATGAGCAAGCATACAAATATGAATAATCTTTTATTAAAGAAAGTGAAAATTGCTTTAGCATTAACGACCGAGGAGATGCTGGATATTTTCGACGAAGGTGGAATTAAGGTGACGAAAGGTGAACTTGGCGCTTTATTGAGAAAAGAAGGGCATAAAAATTATAAGCAGTGTGGAGACAATTTTGCGAGGAAATTTTTAAGAGGGTTGACTGTTCGATATAGGGGATAAGTTTGATGATATATACGCACTTAGCTGAATCGATTTATATTGAGATTAAATACAAGAATCGTACATCGATCGCCATCAAAATGGATGGTTATGGAGTGGTGGAAGTCCATGCACCAAAGGGGACATCTGATGAGAAAGTGCGTCAGGTAATAGAGGAGCAGTGGGACGCGATTCAGGGAAAACGAAGGGAGATGGAGTCCCGGCTTCGGGGACCGGAAGAAAAAATTTATGAGTATGGAGAAAATTTTCTTTATCTAGGCAATTCCCATCCGATTCAAATCTTTGAAGATATGCACGAACGGGTCGAGTTTATGGAGGAGAAACTGCATATTTACGTGGGGCATTGTGATGGGGAGAAAATTAAGCAAGCTCTAAAGCGCTTTTACTACCAACAATGCAAGGCTTTAGTAGAAAAAAGTATAGCCGTTTATCAAAGTAACTTCCAAATGAAGCCACGTTCTATTCAAATCACGGATAGTAAAACAACTTGGGGAACGTGCGATTCCAATCGTAAGCTCACCTTTAATTGGAGGTTGGCCATGGCGCCGCGAGAGGTAATCGACTATGTGGTTGTCCACGAGATGTGCCACATGGTTCACCTTAACCATGACCGCTCCTTTTGGCGCCTTGTTGGGAAAATTATGCCTGACTATAAGAAAAAAGAAAATTGGTTGTACTTATCAAGTTGGAGGATGACGGTTTAATCTTAAAGTTCACCTTTGTTTTCGGAATGAACAGGAGAGCATGCTCGGTGTTTTAAATCCCGCCCCAAAAGTACAGCTTTTGGGGCGGGAGCATGTTAGTTATCTTTTGAATGGCGTTCTCCAACTTGAAAATCATCAGAGTGCTCAAACATATATTTAACTGTCATTGGTTGTTGACCTGTAAGCTTTACAAAGTCATCGGTAAATTGATCCATTTTCCCTAGACGGATGGCTTGTGCGAAAGTAACCATACCTTCAGAAGAGAACGGGGCTTCTGAGTCTTCTTTAAAGATACCGTCAGTTGTTCTCGGCACGCCCATCGCATCAAAAATAAGATAGTTTTCTTCATCAGTAATTTCTTGATAACTGATATTGTGGCCAGTAACTTCATTACCGACGGCAACAAACTCACTAATGGTTAATAATTCAGGTCCGTTAATATTTAAAATCGCCTCATGATAATCGTGAGTGGCAAGGGCATGGGCAACTGCTTTTGCGCAGTCCGTTCGAGAAATATAAGCCATCTTTCCATCGCCTTGGCTGTTTTTTAATACTCCATCTGTCTTGACGTAGGTGAAGTAGTTTGTAATCATTGCTTCTGCATATTGAGAATTACGAAGAAAAATGTAATCTAAGCCGACGCTTTTAATATAGTTTTCTGTATAGGCATGGTCAATTTTTTCAACACTTGGATTGGTTTCATCTGTCGCGTTTACTAATGATGTATAAATAATTTGCTTGACACCTGCCGCTTTGGCAGCATCGACGACATTCTTATGCGCTTTTTGCCGTTTTATCCCTACAAATGGCATAGAGATTAAAGCAATCTTATCAGCGCCAGCAAATGCTTCAGCGAGACCGTCAAGTTTATTAAAATTGGTTACATGTGTATCAATGCCTTGTTCTTCATATTGCTTTAATGATGACGGGTCATAACCACAAAAGATTACTTGATCCTTATTTACTAAGTCTAATAAATAGGCTGCGGCCTGCTTACCGAGATTTCCATCGACTCCAGTTAATAAAAGTTTACCCATCTTCCACACACTCCTTTTTTAAATCTCCTTACAATTATATAGTATGTGAAATACTGAGCAAAATCTAATAGAAAAAGCGCATTCCCTATTGGGAAAACGAATCATACATTTGCTGGAGAAAAGGTTGCAAGGCCGGATTGCGATTATCCTTTAAATAGCCTATTTCGATTTTAAATGTATGGTGAGAATCCTCTATTGGGATTAATCGAACTTCTTCAGTGGTATACGGTAGTTGATAATTATCTGGAAAGAAGCCAATTAAATTTTCGGTTATAATATGGAAAAGCTCTGTTTCGACATCATCAACCGTTCGTATAATATGGGGTTCATACCCATCCTGTAATGCATGTTGAATCATTAAATGATAGGAATCTCCAATTGCCGCTGGACTTAACATCACGAGTGGATAATGATAGAGTTCCTTTTTTGAGATGGATGTGTACTTGAACAGGGGGTGTTGATGACTTAAAACGGCACAATACTGACCTTGATAGATTGGATAGGTTTGTATATCACTCTTCCCTTTAAAAGCGGAGTCAAAAGCGATAGCGATGTCAAAGGTCCCCTTTTTCAAAAAATCGGAAATATCCTTCAACAGCACTTTATTTAATTCCAGTTCAATATTTGGGTGATTTTCTTTAAAAGAAGGAATAAATTTTAATAAACTTTCCATGTCGGTGATAGCTGAATATTCAATGGTTAGCATATGTTTTTTTTCTTTTTGATAATAAGCCATCTTCGTTTTCATATGATTAAACTGCTTCCAAATAGTAACGGCTTCACTGTAAAACAATCGACCAGCTTCTGTCGGTTCTATCGGAATCTGTTTTCGATCAATTAGTTGCATGGCGAATTCTTTTTCAAGTGATGCAATTTGTTGGCTAATTGTTGTTTGCGAGACAAAATTCTTCTTTGCGGTTTCAGTAAAATTTTTGCATTCAACTAGATCGATGAAGTATTTTATCTTTTCAATATTCATCAAGAACCTCCCTTTCATCCAGTCCTTATTTAGCCACGTAATAGTTTGCCCTCTCAGTCAAGTGCGGAATAAAAAAGGCATTTGGAAACGATTCCGAAATGCCATTATTTTAGGAAATTACTTTCCAATTATGATCGCAGCTAGCTGTAACGGTTTTTCTTTTTAAAAAATAGTCGGCAAGTATCTCTGTCATATCTGTTTGAATTTCTTTTAAAACAGGTCTGTCTTTAAACATTTCGAAGTCGCCGCCGCCCCCAGCACGGTAGTTATTCATGACCACTTCATATTGTCCGCCTAGATTGAGCGGTTCGCCATTACGAGTAAGGGATTGAACACGCGAGCCAATAGGCTTTGAAATGTTTAAAACGTATTCAATTCCCTCCCACATATCGTAATTGTAATGCTGAGGTTTTGGTTCAATATAAAAAGGATTAACAGCAATCTCTTGCTTATCATTTAAAGTAAAATAGGAAGCGCATTTTTCCAAAGCATCCTTAATATCTTGACCAGAAATACGAATGACTTTCAAGGTGTTTGGATAAATATAGTTGGAAACAATATCTCTCATCGTCACGTGCTCGGGAAAACCTGGTGACTCATTATGAAATAGAGCTGTATTGGAAATATCGACACCAGCCGCATCCATTTGTACTTTGTTGATAAATTCAATCAGTGGATGATCGCCGGTTCTCACAAGAAATGGGTCTGAGATCGTCATATCGCCCACAATTTCACCAATCGGTTGATCGAGCCAGCTTTGCGTTTCTTGTTCAAACTCTTCTGCCAATGCTAGCACCTCATTTTCAGCAGGGGTAGACTCACTGACCTTTATTAATTCAGCAGACTTGCTGACGATTTGCCATTTTTCATGATCATGCTTAAATTGAAGGACGACCTTCCCTAAAGCTTGACCATTAAACCCAGGCTGTACGATGGTGACTCCATTTAATTCAGTAGCGATCGTGCGATGCTGATGGCCTGTTAAGAGAACATCAATGCCTTCGATTTCTTGGCAAATTTCATAACCTTGATTTTCTCCTGTCAAAGACTCCGTTGCTTCCCCGCTAATGATATCTCTTTCAAAAC
Organism: Robertmurraya sp. DFI.2.37; assembly: GCF_029211245.1. Lineage (NCBI taxonomy): Bacteria > Bacillati > Bacillota > Bacilli > Caryophanales > Bacillaceae > Robertmurraya > Robertmurraya sp. DFI.2.37. The sequence continues at coordinate 16,933 of NZ_JARGEJ010000034.1, forward strand.
CACCGTGATAGGAAACAACAAGTAGATCAAATCTTTCGTTTTCTTTTAAAAACCGAACCCATTTTTTTAAACTTTCAAATGTATCTATAAACAGTAAGCCTTTAATATGATTCGGATTTTCCCAATTTGGAATGTAATGGGTAGTAACTCCTAAAACAGCTACTCTTAATCCATTGGGGAATTCTTTTATAAAATAGGGAGGGCCAAATACGGGTTTATTATTATCTTCCGCGATGATATTGGCTGATAGCCAAGGAAAATGAGATTGCTGCACAGCTTCTTTTAGCAACTTCATCCCATAATTAAATTCATGATTGCCAATGACAGCCGCATCATATTTAAGGTGATTTAAGATGCTGATCAGCGGATTTCTTTTATTAGAAAGAAATTTTGCGTAATGATAGGTTAATGGAGTTCCTTGGATAACGTCTCCATTATCGATGAGCAGCGTATAATCGAATTTTTCCCTTTCTTCATTAACAAGATGGGCAATTTTTGCCAAGCCTGAGTTTGATTTCTTTTGATTGCCATAATTTATCGGGAATATATTACCGTGGATGTCGCTTGTCTCAAGTATAACCAATTCACATGATTCATTCATTTTCATTTAAAACGATCCTTTTCATTTATTTCTTAGTTCATTATATCTCCAAAAAACAAAAAACGACAAGAAACTTCGAAAGATAACAACTTTTACAAATACTTTACATAGTTTAATATTATTTATGCTATACTTTTTCTTGCAAGTGGTTTGAATCAAAATTAGTGAAACGATGGGGGAAAAATGAATGAGAAACAAACTGAGATTTTTAATTGGACTAGCTTTGCTTATGGCAATCATTGCGGGCTGTAGTTCAAACAATGAAACGGAGAGCAATGAAGGGAACACGGATGGTGATTCCGAGGCAGTTTCAGAAAATACTAGTATTGATACACTCAAAGTAAGTTTCGTACCGTCACGTGATCCAGAAGAAATTGTAACAGCGACTGAACCACTCAAAGAGCTTTTAAAAGAAGAGCTGGGCAATCTTGGCTATGATGTAAAAAATGTAGATATTAATGTTGGTACAACATATGAAGCTGTTGGAGAAGCTCTTTCAGCAGGTACAACGGATGTCGGGTTAATTCCAGGTGGAACGTATGTATTATATGATGATGGTGCTGAAGTGGTTTTAACTGCAACGCGTGCCGCTTTATCAAATGACTCCGAAAATCCAAAGGATTGGAATGAGAACAAGCCAACTGAAGGGTTGGAAGATAAGCAAGCAACTTACTATCGCAGTATTATCATTGCGGGTCCTTCTGAAAAAGGACAAGAACTTGCAGAAAAAGTAAACAGTGGTGAAGAGTTAACTTGGGAAGATTTAAAGTCTGCTAGATGGTCTGTACAATCAACGTCTTCATCTGCTGGATATATTTACCCAACTTTATGGTTACAAGATAAGTTCGGCAAGAGCATTACAGATCTAGATAATGCTGTTCAGTCGAATGGATACGGTGACTCATTCGCGAAATTAGCAGCAGAACAAGTGGATATTGTTGTTGGATACGCAGATGCGCGCCGCGACAATGTCGATAAGTGGACTGCAGATTTCGCACGTGAAGCGACAATCTGGGACGAGACTAATGTAATTGGTGTGACACAACCGATTTTTAACGATACGGTTTCCATAAGTAAAAACTCTGAAATCATGACAGATGACTTAAAAGCGGCAATTCAAGATGCATTCATCAACATCGCTCAAACAGAAGCAGGAAAAGAAGTAATTGCTATTTACAGTCATGAAGGCTATCAAAAAGCAGAAGGCTCTAACTACGATGGTGAAAGAGATGCACAAGAATTTTTAAAGAATCTAAAATAGTCTATTGCCATAAGTGAGAGGGATATACATGTGAGAACATCAGATTCAAGGATGTTCTCATTTTTTCACGTTTATGATGAATGTGAGACATTTCAAAGAATGGAGAATTACCCATGATAGAGTTTATTAATGTTGAAAAGGTTTACCCAAATGGAACAAAAGCATTAGAAAACATCAACTTAAAAATTGATCAAGGTGAATTCGTTGCGGTTATTGGCTTATCTGGTGCAGGAAAGTCAACGCTGATTCGTTGTATTAATCGTATGCATGATATAACGGATGGCCAATTGTTTGTAGATGAAACGAATGTTTCTAATCTAAAAGGGAAACAAATCCGCCGGTTCCGCAGAAGGATTGGGATGATTTTTCAATCTTTTAATCTTGTTACAAGAACAACCGTCCTTAAAAATGTTCTTGTCTCATTTGTTCCAGATAATCCGTTATGGCGCAAGATAACTGGACTTTATACGCAGGAACAAAAAAGGAAAGCGCTTGAGGCGTTAGATAAAGTAGGTATTCTAGACAAGGCGTATGTTCGTGTCGATCAATTATCTGGCGGACAACAACAGCGTGTAGCCTTGGCTCGTACTTTGGCTCAGAATCCTGACATTATTTTAGCGGATGAACCGATTGCATCGTTAGACCCGGTAACATCAAAGCTAGTGATGGATGATTTTAAGAGAATCAATCAAGAGTTGAATATCTCTGTTATCATGAATATTCACCATGTCGAAGTAGCACTTGAGTATGCCGATCGCATCATTGGCATTCGAAAAGGAGAAGTCGTTTTTGATGGTGAATCCGCAAAGGTTACGGATGAAATTCTCCAAGAAATTTATAGTGGTAATATTGAAGAGCTGAAAGCTGCGTTAGAGGAGAGTCATGCACATGTATGATAAAATATTTCCTCCGAAAAAAATTGAGTTATCGAATGGTAGAGTTGTATTAGAAAAAAGATCTCGTACCCCGCTCATTTTGCTCATTGTCATGATTGCGGTTTACTACTCAGCTCAAGTAACAGGCTTTAGTTTTGAGGTTCTATTTAAACGTATTTCTGAGTTTTTTATCATTATTAAAGAGATGCTTAAGCCGAACTGGGGTTATATTGACGGTATTTGGCCGGAACTGATGTCAACTCTTAAGATGTCTTTATTTGGCTCTGTTGCAGGGGCATTGATTGCATTGCCTGCTGCTTTACTAGCCTCAGCAAATATTATAAAAAATAGAGTTATTGTAGCTGTATGTAAGACCGTTCTTAGTTTACTAAGGACAATGCCAACGCTTGTAACAGCATTAATTGCAACATATGTTTTTGATTTACCTGCAACGGCAGGGACGGTTGCTATTTTCCTCTTTACGATTTCCTATGTGGGAAAATTAATGTATGAGGCGATTGAAAATGTCGATATGGGAGCATTTGAAGCGATGGAATCAATTGGCATGACGAGAATAGAAGCATTTCGCTATGCGATCATTCCGCAAATATTGCCTGGCTATCTTTCCACATCTCTGTTTTGTTTTGAGGGAAATGTCCGATATGCAGCCATTCTTGGTTATGTTGGGGCAGGTGGAATTGGCAAGTTGATTAATGAAACGATCGGTTGGCGCGATTATTCAAGTCTAGGGATGATCGTCTTAATGTTAGTCATTACTGTTTACACGATTGAGACGATTAGTGAGCATTTTAGGAAAAAGTTAATTTAAAGGAGTAGTTCGGGGTATGACGACAATAGAAAAACAGTTACTGCAAGCACCTCGCAATCATCGTTACGTCCTTACAGTTGTAGCAATCGTGGTAATTTTGCTGGCGTGGTCTGTAACTGAATTTAGTCTTAAATTGGACAGTAATGGCATGAAGATTGCCTCTAATATCATTGGTGGACTTTTAAACCCAGATTTAGACTTTTTGTTTAATCTTTCGGATAAAGGCGTTTTATACTTATTGTGGGAAACTTTTGCGATCGCGTTATTAGGAACAATCGTGGGAGCTATTTTGGCGGTACCTTTGGCGTTTTTGGCTGCCTCCAACATTGTCCCAAAGCCCATTTCATGGTTAATTCGTTTATTATTAATTTTCATTCGTACGGTTCCTGCGCTAGTGTATGGATTGATGTTTATCAGGGTGACAGGGCCAGGGCCTTTTGCAGGTGTATTAACCATTGGGATTACTTCCATCGGGATGCTTGCTAAATTATATGTCGATGCCATTGAAGAATTAGATGTGAAAGTGTTGGAGTCAATGACTTCTATCGGCTGTACAACATTTGAAAAAATCCGTTACGGCATTATTCCGCAACTAGCATCAATCTTTTTATCTGTTATGATTTACCGTTTTGATATGAATATGCGTGAAGCGGCTATTCTTGGTTTGGTTGGAGCAGGTGGAATCGGGGCCCCGCTCATTTTCGCGATGCAAGGCTATAAGTGGGAGCAAGTAGGCTCTATATTAATCGGTCTAGTAATCCTCATTCTGCTTATTGAATTTATCTCGAATAAACTTCGCTCTAAACTAGTAAATGGATAAGCGAGCAAAAGGCATTTGGGAAGTGGTTTTTGTACACCCAAATGCCTTTTTATAAATTTTAAGCTTTACGGTTGAGCAAAGATCCTAGGTTCATGTTGTACGCCCCCTCGTTTCACACGTCTTTCAGTTATGCTGAAAGCTTGAGAAAGTGAGCGAAAAATCAACACCGACATATAATAGCAAAGCCGAATTTTTACTTCGAGAATGTTGGTGTAAACCACTCACCACCTTGAAGCGTCAGATTAGAAGCTAATCTTGTACCGTATAATTTCTCTAGCGCAGATCCAGACCCATAGCTTGTAAAGTGATAGTAGAAGTGTCTGATTATTTTCAATTATGCTTTTATTGGATCTCGATTGAGAAAAGCGGTTGTACAGTGGATTGCACCCCAGCCGTTTAATAATTCATCAAGTACAACTTCGACGACTTCAACCCCATTTTGCTCTAAAAGCTGTTTTGTATAAGGATTATTCGCGACCATAACAACTTTTCCCGGTTCAAGGGCTACAAAGTTCAAGCCCATCCCAAGTTTAAGCTCGTCGATATTGGTAAATTCAATGAGTTCTATTCCGAGATCGAGCAGTTGTTTCGCACAATCATAGGTTACATGCCATGGGAAAATCACAAGCTTGTTCGTATCTACCATATTCATATAACCGTCTAGATGAATAGAACCGTATGGAATTTGTGTACGGATAATATTTTTCACACCAATGTTGCGCAGCTCGGCTTCTACTTGACTTGCGCCTGATTCGTTTGTACGGCTTCCGGTACCGATAATGACGGTTTCACGGTTGATCCACATGGCACTTGCCCCTTCAAAATAACCGTCGCCATTAATCGTTTTGATGATTGGGACGCCTAAAGAAGCAAGCGTCTTAGCAACCGCCTTTTCTTCACCGCGCCTAGCTGGAATGGCTGGTCGACAAACGATCGCTCCTTCCGGTGTCATAAACATTAGATCACGCATAAACATGGCGTTCGGTCGATCTGTGCGCTGCCCCTCAATATAATGAACTTCAACACCATGGGCCCGGTAAATATTTGCTAAATCATCATGTTGCTTTCGCGCTCTTTCTGGATCAATTGGTGCCCGAAAACGAAAGTCGTGGAAATTTTCCGCAGTGATCCCTTCGATTTCTTTTCCAGGTCGGTGCATTAAAACAGCTCTAAGCTTTCCAACCTCTGAATCACAATACCAATTTCCCCAAAGTTCTTTCAGTTCGCTAGAAAAAGATTGTTCTGATGGAAACCACCGTTCGCCTTGGACGGTGACTTTTTGTGCAACTGGCATTTTATCGCCTCACTTATCATGGAATTTATATAATGGAAGAGCTCATCCGTTCCTAAATGTGTTCCTCGTTCAGTATGATGATAGCTTCTCTGCAAGCTTTGCGCCGCGATGTGCGTAAAACCATTTATACTGAAAGGCTTTGAACATTAATGATTTAATACTTTTGATAAAAAATTTTTAGCCCTTTCTGAGTCAGGATTTGTGAAAAATTTGTCCGGTGGAGAAACTTCTACGATTTTTCCATCAGCCATAAAAACAATTTGATCGCACATTTCCCGAGCAAATCCCATCTCATGCGTGACAACAATCATGGTCATTCCAGATTTTGCTAAACTTCGAATTGCATCCAGTACCTCTTTAATCATTTCCGGATCGAGAGCTGAGGTTGGTTCGTCAAATAGCATGACCTTTGGATCCATAGCAAGGGCACGGGCAATTGCGACCCTTTGTTGTTGTCCCCCGGAAAGCTGGGATGGATAGGAATTGATTTTATCACCAAGTCCCAACGATTCCAGTAGCTTTTTTCCTTTTTCTTGTGCTTCCTGTTTATCCATTTTCTTTACGTTAATCGGCGCAAGAGTCACATTATCTAGTGCACTAAGGAAGGGGTATAAATTAAAAGATTGGAAAACGAATCCGATCTCTGTACGCACCTTGTTAATATCTGTTTGCTTATGGTGGATCGAGCTTCCATCCACAATAATTTCACCCTCTTCAATGCCTTCCAATGCATTGATTGTACGGATTAATGTACTTTTCCCAGCACCGCTTGGACCGATTAAAGCAAAAACGTTGGACTGGGGAATTTCTAAATTAATATCATCAAGAACAACATTATCTCCAAACCGCTTTTGTACATTTTTGATTGAAATCATTTGGCTTCACCTCTTTTTCTGTTAATCATATGAGTTATATTTCTTTTCTAAAAATCGAATGATTTGCGAGAGGGTGAAGGTCATTATGAAATATAATACTGCAACAAATGTCCAAACCTCTATAGAACGAAAGGAAGTGGCAACTAGATTTTTCGCTACTAATGTCAAATCGACTACAGAAATCACTGACACGAGTGATGAATCTTTAATTAAAATAATAAACTGTGATGCTAAAGGCGGTAATACTTTTCGGAAAGCTTGCGGCAAAATTACTAGTCTCATCGCTTGGACATAGGTCATCCCTGAAGAACGAGCTGCTTCCATTTGCCCGCGAGGTACTGATTGGATTCCAGCTCTGACAATCTCTGCAACGAATGCTCCCGAAAAAGCAGCTAGTCCAACAATGGCGGACCAGTACGGCCCAAGCTGCAAAAATCTGCCCATTACAAAGAATATCCAAAAGAGGAGAACAAGGAGTGGAACGCCTCGCATGATTTCAATGTAAGAAGTTGCTAGAAACGAAATGATTTTGTTTTTTGAAATACGACATAATCCTAATATAATCCCAATTGGAATACTGATGACCAATGCTAGAGCCGAGATCTCTAGTGTGAGTAAGACCCCTTCCCAAAATAGGCCTATATTCTGAGGAATGACACTCCAGTCTGGCTGATACATCCATTCTCCCCCTAGATTTCTAAATTTAAATATGTTTTATTCTTCTTCTTTTACATCATTCATCCAGTCAGCGCTGTTAAACCATTTTTCAAATGACTCTAATTCTGCTGGACTACCTTTATACGATTCTAAAAATGAATTTAACCATTGTACGGTCTCTAAGTCATTATGTCTTACAGCGATGCCAAGATTCTCCGATGAAATTAAGTCATATACTCCACGAACACTATCCGCATTCATTGCTTCATATGTGCGAACTCCTGGTTCATCGTAGATGATTCCGTCTGCTTGCCCCTGTACTAACGCTAATGAAGCGGCTGGGAAATCTTCAAAGTCCACGACTGTCGCTTCTTTAAATAATTGCTTGGCAAGTAACGCCCCTGTAGTTCCAAGTGATACAGCGATTTTCTTTCCAGCTTGATCTAGCTCTTCCCAAGATGTTGTTGTTGTATCACTTTTCGGCAGCATTAATACTTGTCCAGTTGAGAAATAAGGGTTGGCAAAACTAACAGCTAAGGCACGATCGCCGCGTATGGTCATCCCAGCAATGATCATATCGATTTCTCCTGTTTGCAGAGCTGGAATTAATCCATCAAAGCCAAATTGTTTAAATTCGACATCAACATTCAATGCTTCGCCAATGGCTCTGGCTGTATCTACGTCGTATCCAATAAACTCACCATTTAAATCAATCATTTCAAAGGGGAAGTATCCTGGAGCTGTTCCAATGACGAGTTTTTTATTCTTTAAAACCTTGTCAATTGTAGATGGAACAGCGCCAGCTTCTCCATTACTTGTTTCTTTTGTACAACCTGCAAGAATGACAGTAAAAATGATTATGAGAATCATTGATATTTTTTTCATGAATTTTTCAGCACCTTTTCATTAATTTAGTTAATCGGGTCTCGATTTAGAAACGCAGTCATGCAATGAATCGCTCCCCAGCCTTTTAATATTTCACTCATATCCGCCTCAATAACCGTAATGCCGGCCGCTTCCATCTTCGATTTTGTATCTGGACAGCCAGCTGGCATAACGACTTTACCTGGTTCGAGGGCAACAAAATTAATAGAAGCATTTACTTTAATTTCTTCAAGATTTGTCGCTTCCACAATGGTAAAATCTCTATCTATTAATTGTTTCACAACATCGTAAGGTACTTGCCAAGGAAACAAGACAGCGGTTTTTTTGTCAGCGATATTGATTAAGCCATCAAGATGAGCATGGCCATAAGGAATTTCAAAGCGAATAATATGATTTACACCCATATTTCTTAATTCTGACTCTACTTGTTCAGCACCGTTTTTGTTCGCTCTAGCTCCAGTACCGATTATGACCGTTTCACGATCAATCCACATTCCACAAGCCCCATCAAACCAACCATCCCCATTGATTGTTTTTACAATGGGAACACCGAGACGACCAAGCGCTTCCGCCGTATACCGCTCCTCGCCGCGACGGGCTGAAATTCCATTGCGACAGACGATCGCTCCTTCAGGTGTCATGAATACTTGATCACGCATGAATAGGGCATTCGGTCGATCGGCTCTTTGCGTTTCAACATAATGTACATTTACACCGTGCTGTCGGTATATATTAGCTAGTTCATCATGTTGTTTCTGTGCTTTAGCAACATCCATTGGAGCTTTCCAACGGTATGTTGAATAATTATTCTCTGAAATGATCTCGATTTCTTTTCCAGGTCTTCTCATCAAAACATCTCTAAGCTTGCCGGTTTCGGAATCGCAATACCAGTCGCCCCATAGTTTAGGCAATTCGTCTGAGAAGGACTCCTCTGCAGGAAACCACCGTTCTCCCTGTATCGTTACTTTAGTCATTAGCTCCCTCCTACTAATAAATATTAAAAACATTGTAGTTTTTATAAGTATAGTTTATAATTGCCTAAAATGTCTATTAAATTTTGAAAATAATGAATAATTGGAATTGTGCTGGAAATGTTATATTTTAAACTATATAGTCTTTAAGGAGTAGATATAATGGATTACGTGACTTATGTCAGCTCAACAGATATTGAAAAGTTAATCAAACGTCTCGTTCAAGTTCCTAGCATTTCTCATACTGCCGGTGAGGTAGAAATGGCTAATGAAATCTGCAATATTTTGCTGGAGCTTCCTTATTTTCAAGAAAATCCTGAAAATGTAATGAAAGTTCCGATTGAAGGTGACCCCCTTGGCAGGGAAAATGTTGTGGCACTCTTTAGAGGGAAGGGGAGTCCTTCCAGTAAAACAGTGGTGCTGTTAAGTCATTTCGATGTAGTCGGGGTCGAGGATTTTGGTAACTTAAAAGACCATGCTTTTGCTCCTGAAGTTTACACGAAGCTATTAAAAGATGAAAAGATTTTGGATCCTGAAGTGGCTGAAGATCTTTCCAGTGGTGAGTGGTTGTTTGCTAGAGGGATTATGGATATGAAGGCAGGTCTTGCGGGACAAATTGCCGTTCTTTCAGAGCTTATGGAAGATGACAACTTTTCTGGGAATCTGCTTTTAATCGCTTCTCCAGATGAAGAGCGTAATTCTGAAGGTATGTTTGCTGTCATTCCTTTTTTAAATACATTAAAGGAAACACATCAGTTGGAATATGAGCTTTGTATATGTTCGGAACCAAGCTTTGCCTCAGAACCTGGGTGCGAGGAAAAGTATATTTATACAGGATCAGTTGGGAAATTGCTGCCTTTAATCATGTGTGTTGGCAAAGAAACGCATGTTGGTGAACCGTTGGAAGGTTTAAATGCAGGTTGGATGATCGCTGATTTAGTTACGAAGATGGAACTTTCAAACAAGTTAGTAGACAAAAAAGATAAGGAGATCAGCCCCCCACCAACTTGTTTAAAGGTGACCGATTTAAAGGAGCAATACAATGTCCAAACTCCAAGTGTTGCATATGCCTTATATAATGTCTTGACGCTTCAGAAGACGCCAAACGAGATTGTGGAAACAATTAAGGAGATTGCTTTAGAATCAGCAGTATCGATTCATGAAAAAGTAGTGGAAAAATATCAAACTTATAATCTAGCATTCGATGAAGCAAAAGAAAGAGCTTTTCGACCAGCCGTGTTCACCTTTGCTGAGCTGTATGAAAGAGGAATGAAAGATCATGGAGAGGCGTTTGTACAATCGTTTGATAGAATCATGTCCAATCAAGGGGAGATAGATTTTCGTGAACAAACAGTGGATATAGCTGTTGAACTAATGAAATACTTTGCCCATGAGGCCCCATTTTATTTAATTATGCTTGCACCGCCGTATTATCCTCATGTTTACTTGAACAATGCAACAAAGCAGGAAGAGCGTATTTCAAAAATGGTCGCTTATATTATTGAGAAAAGTGAAACACAGTTTCAGGAAAAAATTAAAGTAAAACCTTTTTTTAACGGTTTATCGGATGTTAGTTACTGTCGAATGCTTAATGATCAAGAATCACTTAGCGCCATCTATGAAAATATGCCATTGCTCGGGAATGGATATAATATCCCGATCGCAGCGATTAGAGAGTTTAATGTTCCCTCAATCAATATCGGTCCGTTTGGAAAGGACGCACATAAAAGTACGGAACGTTTAGAAGTTAAATTTTCCACGGAGGTCTTTCCGAAATTGCTTAAAGCAGCCATTAAATTTTATCTCGGTCAAGTGGGAGGTGAAGGTGTTAGATGACAGAAAATTCGAATTTTCCATCGACTGTAATTGGTCAAAAAATTCGTAACGTCCGCAAGGAGAAAGGACTTACCATTGAGGAATTAGCTCAAAAAATTGAAGTTAGTCAAAGTATGGTTTCACAAATTGAAAGGGGTCAAGCGAATCCCTCTTTAGATACTTTGTGGAAGGTAAGTCATGTTTTAGGAACTCCAATTTTTTCTTTCTTTGAAAATATTGAGCACCGCTCTGTTCAAGTGATTAAAAAGGAACAACAAAAAACAGTGAAAATGTTGCATCCCAATGTGGTTTATCGTCTATTAACTAGAAGTTCATCCCTCCGTAAAATTGAATTTTTTGAACTGCAAGTAGAGCCGTTCCATACGGAAAATCTAAAGCAGCTAGCACATAGCGGGGAAGAGTGTGGTTATATTCTGAAGGGCGAAATTGTTGTTGCAGTTGAGCATGAAAAGCATCATTTAAAAGTGGGAGATAGCATCTATTTTGATAGTACACTCCCACATAGTTTTTTTAATCCGGGGAATGAAACCGCTATCGCTATTTGGGCAATGACTGGGAAAAAATAGAGGGAGGGTGTGTCATTTTGAAAGTAGATTTAGTGATTACGCACGCACATGTTTTAACGATGGAGGGACCGGGTGTCGGTTTTATAGAAGATGGGGCTGTTGCCATTAAAGGTCATTTAATTACCGCTGTGGGCAGAACGGATGAGATCCTTGCCAATATTCAAGCAGAGCGGATGATTAATGCAAAAGGTAAAGTAGTTATGCCGGGATTCGTAGATTCTCATATTCACACAGGACTTTCCATTTTGCGGGGAGTAGCACAAGATATCAATAATTGGATGCAAAAGGGGCTTTGGCCATTTCATAAACACGTTACAGTAGATGATGCGATGAAAGGCTCGCTTGTTAATATTATTGAAGGAGTGAAAGCAGGAACGACAACTTTTTGTGATTATGACGAATCGATGAACAAGATCGTTCATAATTATGTCAAAATCGGGGCAAGAGCAAGACTGGCAGAAATGATTAATGAAATTCCCCATGATATTGGTAAAGTACCAGTAGGAGAGTTATATCCATTTAATCCGGCGATTGGGGAGCGAAAACTAAAAAACAATTTAGAGCTTATGGAAAAGTGGCATGAGAGTGAAAATGGCAGAATTACAGTAATGTTTGGACCTCATGGCCCTGATATGATGTCAAAGGAGCTTCTGTTAGAAATACGCGAAATAGCAAAAAATTATGATACGAAGTTACATATGCACTTGGCGCAAGGTGATCGCGAAATTAATCAAATGGTATTAAGATATGGCAAGAGATCGATTCCATTTTTAGAAGAAATCAATTATTTGGACGAACGTCTTATTGCGGTACACTTAACGGAAGCAAACGATGAGGAGACCGTAACTGTAGCTAAAAGTGGAGCATCGATGATTTATTGTGCGGGGAGCATTGGGATTATTGACGGGTTAGTACCTCCAATCGTTAAGTTTTTGCAGGCTGGCGGTGTTGGTGCGCTAGGCTCCGATCAAGCACCTGGCAACAACAATAATAATATGTTCAACGAGATGAAGTTTGCTGCCATATTGAATAAGGTAAAATACGGCGATCCGACTGTTTTTCCGGCGCCATTAGCAATGCGGATGGCGACCATTGAAGCTGCGAAAGCAATTGGCTTAGAGCACGAAATTGGTTCATTACGAAAAGGGAAGAAAGCCGATATAATCATTATCGATATGGAGCAGCCAAATTTAACTCCGGTTATCGTTAGTCCAATTCGTAACATTGTGCCAAATTTAGTTTACTCTGCGAGAGGGAATGAAGTGAAAACGGTGATTATTGATGGGAAAATTATTGTTGAGGACGGTGTCTTATTAACAGTCGATGAAAAAGCAGCGATTAGAGAAGCACAAGAAGCAGCAGAACGAATTAGTCTTAAAGCGAAAGATGATATCGTCGTTGCCGAAAGTGAATTGCTGCAATTTATGGAGAAGGGCTATTTGTAAGAGCAAGTGGAAGAAGGGCATCCGAGATTTTCGGAGCCCTTAAATTTTTTTATGGAGCCAATTTGTAAGCGACTCATCCTAAAGATCATCAAGAAAAAAATTTTTATAATTGTATTAGTACTTTTCGAACAGGTACTTATTATTTCGCTAAAAATGTAAAGAGAATAATCGCGATAAGTGGTAGAAAGACAATAAGATAACCAAGTGGATTAGCGAAGTTTATTGTCCAACCAACACCAAACCGTTTTTCAACAAAAATAGATGGGTCATTTTTGTTGAAATAAAAGAGACCTCCTTTCCAATAGGAATCCTCATTGGAGTCGACGATTTTCTCCTGTATTTGCGGGGCTGTTTTTTTATCTGATAGCCCCACTTTGACAGCAAAGACAATCGCGCTTATTAAGATAAGAATAAGGAAACCTAGCGGTATCAAGAACATGGCTGTTGCAGAAAATATAGTTGGGTGAATGGTTTGTAATTGAAAGTAGCTGATCAACATCGTAAGAAGCATACTGACAAAAAACATAAACCAGCTTGAATATTTTCGTAAGGTAAGCTGTCTTTGTCGCGATACTTCTGTGCTTTCGCTGTTTACTTTAATGCCCGATTTCTTCGTTCCTACATGAAGGCCTAAAAACATGAGTTGCATAATCAAAAGGGTCAAAGGAAGAAGAAGTACTGAGAGCATTGTTTTTTCAGTAAAGGCATCTGGTTCTCCGTTTATTCCCCAATGGGTTGGAATTTGCTGCGGTAATAAATCGTATTGGATAATGGTGTAAATCATGACGCCAACCGTAATTATCATTGGCAGTAAATACACTTGCCAAGGGAGCATTTCATCATGAGCGCGTGCTGATAAATCGGCGACTTTGATGTTCTTTAAGTTTTCAGTCCATTGATTTATTTTCTTCAGCCGCATGGTTTTTCCATGGAAGTAAAAATAGAGGGCAAAGCTAAAGAGAATAATCGCAAACTCAAGGAACGTTCCAAGCAAAACAATTTGCTCTTGGGTGACCGGTTGTAAGAGGGCCCATAAAAGATAGCTTGCTAAAAGGATAAGCGAAAACACACCTACAAACAGTGAATATTTTTTCTTATAGGATAGCAGCGTCTCATTGCGCAAATAATTCTCAGGGATCGTTACTCCGAAAATGATGGAACGATTTACTAGAAAAGGAATCGTTGTTTGAATTCCAGCAATAATAATCGCAATAAAAAGAAAGACGGCTAAAGTCATCGTAATACCTCCTGCATTATTTTAATTGCCCATTGCTTTTTTTAAACTCCTCGAGAAGAGCAGCAACAAGCTCTTTTATCTGTGTGGTGGGCATTCCTATCACTAAAGATTCAGCAATAAGATGCTTATATTCATCTTTAAGTTTATTAATAGTACTCTCGTTGAAATTCTGTGGTGATGTAATCACAGCACCAGACTTCGGAACGATCTGAATAATGCCTTTTTGTTCTAAATGATGATAACTTTTATTGACTGTGTGCATATTCACACCAAGGTCAGCGGCAAAACTCCTAACAGATGGAAGTGTCTGACCTGCTTTAATATATCCTCGTGCTATACCCTCAATAATTTGATTTGATATCTGCAAGTAAATGGGGATGTCTGATTCGGATTCAATTCGAATGATCATCATTCTTCCTCCAATCTGTTCTATAGTTATTATAACAAATCTGTTCTATTTTGTATAGAACAAAAACTGTGCAGACAAACTTTTCGGTTTTATTAATTTATTTTAATCCAAGCTTCACCGGTTGAATGTGGATAGAAAACGATGCTGGTAGCTGAGAATTTTCGATAAGTGGTATTGATGGCATCTGAACAATGCAAGAACAGATTGCAATTTGCTAAAAAGTATAATAATGAATCCGAATATGAATAAAGAAGGTAAAGTATTGAATAGTTAATGGGAAAATTTTCAATGGGGATGACAAGTTATGATACAATATTTATATAATTGGACGGGAGAAAAGGAAATGGCTGAAGCAAATCGACATAATATTGAACGTTTTACAGGGTTTAGTGCGCTGTACGATCAAAATCGTCCAAGTGCACCAAAAGAAGTTGTGAAAATTTTAACCCATTATTTCGAAGGTAAGCCAAAGTTAGTGGTTGATGTGGGGTGTGGAACTGGGCTTTCTTCATTTATTTGGCTTCATGAGGCTGAGCGGATTATTGGGGTGGAACCAAATGATGATATGCGTCAGCTAGCCCATTCACGCTGGGAGGAAGCGCAAAAACCAGTGCATCTTCAATTTGTAGCAGGATTATCCCATAAGTTGGGATTAACAGATGAAGCGGCTGACATTATTACTTGCTCACAATCTTTTCATTGGATGGAACCACAATCAACGTTAAAAGAGTTTGCTCGTGTTCTGCGTCCAAATGGAGTATTCGCTGCGTATGATTGTGATTGGCCACCAACATGTGACTGGAGATTAGAAAAGCATTTTTTGAAATTATATTCATTGGTAGAACAGCGTCTTTCTCAAGTGCTTCCTTTGCAATCACGAGCGCAAAAATGGCCAAAAGACAAACATCTTGAGCAGATCGAATACTCAAATCTGTTCTCTTTCGCAAAGGAAATCGTGTTTCATCATTGGGAACAATGTGATGCAGAGCGTTACGCCAATATTGCTCTTAGCCAAGGTGGCTTACAAACTGGCTTAAAATTAAGAGTTCATGAGATTGAAGAGGCATTTGCAGAATTTCGTAATCATGTGAAAGAGGTTTTCGCAGGTGAAATAAAAGAGATTCTCTTCAGTTATCGGATGAGGTTAGGGATAAAAAAATAGTAATAATTTGGCTATACTTTATAAACTGAATTTAAAAAGCTTGCTTCTAAATAATATTTGGTGCGAACCATAAGTGAACATAAATTCTCTGGGGGATTCGCACCAGTTGAATAAATCCTTAAAAAAGCTGATGCGACAACAGAATCGTTCCAAAAAATTTTCGGACAACCGTAAGTATCTTATAAAATTTCCTTGCCCCATGGAGATTCGCACTTTTTAGTATACGAAGCGTTGATATAAAAGGGCGCATAACCGGCGCTGTCACACTCTGTATGGAGTGTGTGGATTGAAATGTTGTAAATCACACGTAAATCACTTGCTACTTGATCGTCACACTCTGTATGGAGTGTGTGGATTGAAATTTTAATTTACGGACGTAAATACGCAGGTTCACCATGTCACACTCTGTATGGAGTGTGTGGATTGAAATCGTCTGACTCGCGCGCGCTGGCGAATTTGCTGCCGTCACACTCTGTATGGAGTGTGTGGATTGAAATATGTATATTTTTGTAGACTTTTATAGGAAAATGTGTCACACTCTGTATGGAGTGTGTGGATTGAAATCTTTTAGTATACCTTGGGATGTATATAGAGCGTTTGTCACACTCTGTATGGAGTGTGTGGATTGAAATCATAGCTTCGTCTCTTGTGAGTATAGGTGGAAGGTGTCACACTCTGTATGGAGTGTGTGGATTGAAATATCCATTGTTGCTACCGTTTGAACATCGATAACGTCACACTCTGTATGGAGTGTGTGGATTGAAATATATCTTCCCTGCGGGGACAGACACTTTGGAAACGTCACACTCTGTATGGAGTGTGTGGATTGAAATCGTTATTCCCTTTTTCTTATTTTTGAAAGGTAAGTCACACTCTGTATGGAGTGTGTGGATTGAAATATTATACCTAAAACAAAGAAACCGAATAATACGTCACACTCTGTATGGAGTGTGTGGATTGAAATATTTAATAACTCAATGTTCTCATATGTGTTACCAATGTCACACTCTGTATGGAGTGTGTGGATTGAAATTTCTAGAACAGCGTTTCTTGTAGATGCGTTACTAGTCACACTCTGTATGGAGTGTGTGGATTGAAATATCATCTCTTGTTGCTCCGCGATAAGTATTCGGGTCACACTCTGTATGGAGTGTGTGGATTGAAATAGTGTCAAGATTCCAGTAATTCATTGACTCAAAGAATGGGTCTCATTTATAATAAAAATAGGTAATATATTACCTATTTTGAGGGTGTCGTTGATGAAAAGAGAAATATCGTTCACTTTTATTTGTATTTTGCTTATTGCTGGCTGCCAACTTAAAGGTTACAAAGCAACAAAATTTATTAAAACTGCTGAAGATAATCGTCATCTTATTACTATTGGTTTATTCGAGGGAAGGTATGAAGGAACGCTATCAGTAAACGATTCTGACAATCTTCTAGTAGCAGGGACAGTTGAATCAGGTGATATCACTCTTCAGTTATTTAGGTCGAAAGGTGAAGAGCCTATTTTAGTCGCACAAGTTACTTCAGAAGACGGTTTAGAAACGGAAATTAATGAAAGATTTCCTACTGGAGAATATAAGTACATAATTCAATCAAAGCAAGCAAGAGAAGTAAGCATTGCTCTTGTTTTTGAAAAGAAGGAGCAGTATGCATGGACGAACATCAAGGAAGAATATTTGCATCATTGTTTTTAATCGCAAATCGACTGCAGGTGCTTGGGGATCGATTGGATGAAAGAGTCACAGTGAAGCAATGGCTGCTAGTTGCCATAATTTTTAAGAGCGGATCGGGGATGCTATCAATTAAAGAAATCGCTCGCATCGTTGGGGCAACTCACCAAAATGTGATGCAAATGGTGAAAAGCTTAAAGGAAAAAGGCTTTCTTGATATTTTTACTGATCCTAAGGATCGGCGCATCAAACGGGTTAGCCTTACAAAAAAATGCCTAGATTATTTTCAAACTCGCGGGGATAAAGAGCTGGAGTTTTTAAATCATTTATTTGCAGATTTTTCTTACGACGAAATAGAACTGTTTAGCTGTTATATTGAGAAATTGATGAGCAATATTGAGAAAATGGAGAAGGCTGGAGATGAATCGAGATGAGCAAGCCCGATTATTGATGAAGAAATTAGTGGATCGCTTGCTTGAGAGAAGCTGCCCCTCCATCCAATATCGACTCTTTACTGAAACTGAGAACCAGTGTAGAACGGAACCACCGCTTGAAAAATGTATGAGCAAATCCTGTAATTTTTCTATTCAAACGATGAAGATGGACTTCGACAGTTGGATAGTCCCCAAAATTGGATGCAATGGTTCCATCGTATGGAGTTAATGGCGAAATTGGATTTGGTTGAAAGGGTGGATTTTTTCAGGGAACAGCTTCGTTAAATAGTGGAAGTTTGCCTTTGCAGGAAAAGATATTTTGTCGGGGATTAGAGCCCATCCTTGCTTTACGCAATGGTCTCCATAAACAGGATTGCGGCTAGAAGAAGATTGAAAGAAACCTAGAAAGAAAGAGTGCGATATTTATTTCCGATTAGTCCGGATTATTCATGTCGGCATGTTTTTTCGGGGAGACGAAAGGAGTAAGTAGAAATGTTAAATGTTGATAATGTTACCTATCGCTATAATGGACAGAAGGAACCGGCAGCAAATCATTTGTCATTTGTAGTTGAAAGAGGTCTGATTTGTGGTTTGCTTGGGCCAAATGGTTCAGGAAAAACAACAGCTATTCAGTTGATCTTAGGGTTGTTAAATGCTGAAGAGGGAAGCATTACAGTGCAAAATTTTTCTCTTATTTCCGATTCGTTTCACTATAAAAGCTCAATTGGGTATTGTTCGGACAGCGAGTCGATCTATGATAACTTAACCGGGCTTGAATATTTAAATTTTATCGCTGATATGTATGGTGTCTCTTCTGGTAAAAGAGAGGAGAACTATCGCCCTTTAATTGCTGACTTTCAAGTTCAGCCCTTTTTAGATAAACCTATTAAAAGTTGTTCACATGGCACTAAAAAAAAGTTCTTTATTATGGCCTCTATCGTTCACTCACCACCGTTATGGATTTTGGATGAACCATTGACCGGGCTTGATGTAGAAGCCATGATGGTTTTAAAACGCTTGATGAAATCATATGCGAAACAAGGGAACGCAGTTTTATTTTCATCACATATTATGGAAGTTTGTGAACAAATATGTGATCAAATTGTCATTATTAAAAATGGGTCAATTGTTCATATTGCCGAGTCATTACAGGTGGAGAATAAAACGCTTGAACAGCTTTATTTAGAGGTGGTTCAATAAGATGAATATGTCTACACTTGGAAAGCTGACCAGAACATTAGTACTTATCAATATGAGCTTCATGAATGTCCGTCATACCATTAAAAAAAATCGTTTTAACTTGCATGCCTTCATGATTGCTGTGACTGGGATCATCCTTGCTGGGGCACTTGTTACTTATTATGTAAATCTATTAAATAAGCTCTATCATTATTTTTATGATGTCGGTATACCTACAGGTTATTTGCTTGTCTTCATTGGTATATTTCTACTACTTCTATTGCTTGCAGCCACCTTTTTTATCGTTCATCTATTTTTCTACTCAAATGACTATCAAGGACTACTCTATTTGCCAGTTAAACCAGAAATTTTATTAACAAGTAAATTGCTTGTTGCTTTATTGTTGGGCTATCTATTAGAATTGGTATTTCTTGTTCCAGCCTTGTGTGTATACGGTTTTTACCATCTTTCCATATTTTTTATAGTAGCAGGAGTTATGGTTTTTTTTACACTGCCTGTTATTGCTCTTACAATATTAGCGCTGATCATGATTTTTAGTTTAAAAATGGCGCAAATAAAAAGGCGAGTTAATGCTGGCATAATGGGGTTTTCAAGTTGTTTGCTTGTAGTTGTGCTTGCAAGCTTAATTCCAGCAAGTTTTCTGCGCAGAAAAACAGGAGCTGAGCTTTTAAATGAGATAATCGAATTAAATACCATTGACTACAGCATGATACTTGTATTTCTTGTAGGACTAGCGTTCGGATGTTTAATGTCGTTTTTTTTCGTCGCTAAGCATCTTTTCAGCAAAGGATTTTATCGAGTGAGTAATGGCGCTTTAAGAGAGAGGAAACCTGCAAGGATAGGAGATAATCAATTTCGGAAATACAATTCTTTTATCAGTTATTTTCGGAAAGAGTGGTATCTCTTTTTTCGTGAACCTGTCTATGTTCTGAATGGATTATTTTCGATCATTATTCCTCCCTTTTTATTACCACTTGCCTTTCAATTAGGAGAAATGGGAGGCGATTCAAGGGAGATGATACGAGAAGCAGTTGAAAAGGAGCCGTTCATGGCTACACTTCTAGCTTTAGGAGTTATTGCCATCACTTCTGCTATTCATCCAGTTGCTTCGAGTTGTGTTTCCAGAGAAGGACGCTACTTTTGGATCTGTCGCATTATTCCAATCCCGTTTCAGCAGCAAGTCTTGGTGAAGCTTGCCTTTGCATCGGTTCTTGCTTGTTGTGGTTTGCTAATGAACGGCCTTGTCTTTCTCTTTTATTTCGGATATAGCTTAAAACAATTTGTGATTATTTTCACAATAGGACTGTTATTCATCGGGCTATCGTCGTTGATAGGAGTACTGCTAGACACCTTTCGTCCAAAGCTTAATTGGGTTAATCGTTCTGAAGCTATCAAACAGAACGTCAACGTTGTACTGGCAATTTTTTTGTCATTTGGCATTATTGCCATTTTTTATAAATGCTTAGAGATGGCCATGAGTAGGAACTGGGGGGAGGCAACCATTTTATCTTGCATCGCGCTCACACTCATCATGCTAAATATTTTATTTTTCAAAGGACTTGTTGCTGTTATTAACATCAACATTAAAAGGAGGATTTTATGATGAAAAAACAAACATGGACAATTTGGCTGTTATTACTGGGAACATTTATCCTTTTGTTTATTGCTACTTTATTTTTGCCGAACAAAATTCCATTTCATTTTGATGCGAAGGGAGAAGCCGGTTGGTACGCAAGTAAGTATTTTATACTTTTATTTACGCCAGTGCCTTATCTCATTTACTGGCAATTTACCCATAATAAAAAATAAACGGTGTTTGGAGAGATATAATTGTCTAAAAAATTAGTCATTAGCATCATCATTGTCATCATTTTGTTCATATGGGTGCTCATAAAATATCATCAATTTCAAAAAAGATTGAACGAAGAAACAAAATTAATCATCGAAGAATCGATTTCAAACCCAGTTTTTTCGGCAACAGAAAAGAAATTACAGCAATTGCCAGAGCCGGTTGCAAATTGGTTGAGGCTCTCCCATTCTTTAGAAAAAGCTCCGGCTGTTTCCGTTTCGATCAGTCAGCAAGGTTTACTACGAACGAAGTCGGAAGGAAAATGGATGGAGTATTACGCTGAACAATATTCGAATGTTGGGAATCCTGGCTTTATATGGAAGTCAGAAATACAAGCAATGCCTGGAGTGACGATTTATGGCAGAGATATATATACAGGAGAGCAGGCAGATATGCATATTAGCATCTTGGGGCTTTTTACAGTTGGAAATGTTTCTGGTTCTAAGCTTTTGCAAGGTAGCTTGGTGCGCTATTTAGCGGAAATGGTATGGTACCCTCAGGTAGCTTTAGCTCCGCATATTACTTGGGAGGCACTTGATCAAACATCAGCACGGGCTACGCTCACAACTGCTGGTATGACTGTTTCCGGAACATTTTATTTTAAAGAAAGTGGTGAGCCTGAGCGCTTTGTGGCTCAGCGATATAAAGAAGAGCGTGGAGAATTTTCCTTAGAAGAATGGTCCGTTCATATGGACAAATATGAGAAAATGGACGGCGTTCTCATGCCTACTCATGGTGAAGTAACTTGGAATTTAAAAACAGGACCATTTCAGTGGCTACAGTTTGAGGTAAAAAACGTAAAATTCAATCATTAATCGTTAATTAAATGATTGTGTTAACAAGAAAGCATGCTTTTATGAAATGTTCTGAAGGGCCCATGAGGACAAATTCGGGCAAAAAAGGGAACCTCGTGTCCGCATGAAGGACCCGTGAGGACAATCACATCATTATGTGTAAATTCATACCAAAAAACAAAACAATGTTATTCAAATTTTTTGTGTACGTGAAGGGGAATCACCTTCACGTACACAAAAATTGGCGCTCCGCGTTACTAGTTTGTTTCCTTTTGCTCTGGAATACTTCTTTTTCCAACTTTTTCTCCATAGTAATGAAGACGGCACAAACTAAATAATATTCTGCTGTTTACTTGATGCAGTTAACTTTTCCTTTAAAATTCCATCCCTAATTGATTTTTCACTAAAGATAAAATAAGGTGTTTGTACAACCTCCATTAACGTTAAAAACGTCATAATCCCTGGGATAATAATGTCTTTTCGTTTTTTTGATAATCCCTTGATTTTTGAACGCTCCTCAACGGATAATGAAGATAACTCTAATAAGATTTTGTTTATATCATCGAATGTTAGTGAATGTTCGTTTGTGTGCTGTCCTTTTTGATAAATTCTTCCGAGATTTCTGGCCGTTCCGCCGATTCCGATAATCGGATAGTTAATATTAGCAAGCCAAGGAAGTTTTTGAAATTGCGATAGTAGAAATGTTCGAAGTTCCCCTAATTGTTTTGTTGTAACCTGTTCCCCAAAAGCAAACTTCGAATTTAAGGAAACGGCGCCAAATGGAAAACTAAAAAATTCTACTAATTTTCGTTTATGGAAGAGGGTGATCTCGGTACTTCCACCACCGATATCGATGGTAATTCCATCCTTTAAATCGATAGAGTCAATCACACCTAGATATCCGTAATAAGCTTCTTCATATTCACTTAATACTTTCATAGAAATACCCGTTTGTTTTTTGATTTCGTTTAAAATCTCTGCTTGATTAGATGATTGTCTAATTGCGGCTGTTGCAAATCCAGTCAGCTCGTCAATTTCCATGGCATCCATAGCCGTTTGAAAATCTTTTAATGTTGAAATGACTAGCTCGATTCCTTCTTTCGTTAATTTGCCGTTTTCCATATAGTTAATAAGACGTGCAGCCACTTTTTCTTTTTGTATCTCTTTATAATGACCCACGTTATCTATTTGATATATCGCTAAACGAATAGAGTTGGAGCCCATATCAATTAATGCTACAACTTTATTTTTCAATTTAAAAACACTTCCTTTAAAAAAGATTATCTAACTATTATAACTATATAAATGCTAGAAAAATCACAATGCTTAAAAAAAAACAAAAAAAATACATATAATTTACAAAAATTTTACAGCGGTAGTGTACTGTAATGATGTTAGAAAGAGAAAAGGAGATGGGATTAGTGCAAACCGCTGATGAAAGTTCTGTAGCAGTAAATTTAAATAATCCTGATCATTACAATAATAGAGAGTTAAGCTGGTTAGATTTTAATTATCGAGTGTTAGAAGAGGCGTTGGATGAGAGAAATGCTTTGCTAGAGCGTTTTAAGTTTTTATCCATCTTTAGTTCTAATCTAGATGAGTTTTTTATGGTACGTGTAGCTGGTCTACTTGATCAAGTGAAAGCAGGTTATAATAAGCCTGAAAATAAAGCCGGATTAACTCCGAAAGAACAATTATCGGCAATCTCTGAATTGACTCATACGCTCGTAGAGAAACAAGACCATGCCTATCTAAATCAATTAACTCCATTACTGGCAAAAGAACATGTCAAATTTGTATCAATAGATGATGTTTCACCACAATGGTTAACATTTTTGGAGCAATTTTTTGATGAACAGATTTTCCCAGTTTTAACTCCTATGGCAGTGGATGCCTATCGACCTTTTCCGATGCTTTTAAATAAATCGCTTAATCTTGCTGTTGTGATTGAAGAAAAGATAATGGAAAAAAAGAAGCATTTTCCTTTTGATGGGAATCTTGTGATTGTACAAGTTCCTGCTGTTATCAACCGATATATCGAATTACCGATTGAGAATGACGAAAGAGTTTTTGTTCTTTTAGAAGAGATTATCGCTAAGTTCATTGATAAGCTTTTATTGGGATATAATGTTAAATCCGTCACTCCATTTCGAATCACTCGTAATGCCGATTTAAATATTCATGAGGACGAAGCCGAGGATCTTCTGCATGAGATTGAAGAGGAATTGAAGAAACGGAAGTGGGGAGCGGCAGTTCGGTTAGAAGTGCAACAACAGCGCAGTGACAGGCAGGTAATTGATTACTTAATCGAGGAGTTGGAAATTCATAAGAATGATGTCTATTCCTTACAAGCACCACTTGATTTGACCTTTCTCTTTTCGTTTATTAAAGCGATTGAAGCTACGCACGAACATTTAGTTGGAACATCTTTTATCCCCCAACCTTCTGCTGATTTAGAAGGGGAAGGAGATATTTTTCAAATTATTCAGCAGCGTGATGTTTTGCTCCACCATCCGTATGATTCTTTTGAACCGGTCATCGATTTTATTTCGCAAGCTGCAGATGATAAAGATGTTCTTGCTATTAAACAGACGCTTTATCGGGTCAGCGGCGATTCTCCAATTATTAACAGCCTTAAGCGTGCGGCGGAGAATGGCAAGCAAGTAACGGTTTTAGTCGAACTGAAGGCGCGATTTGATGAAGAAAATAATGTTCAATGGGCTAAAGAGTTGGAGATGGCAGGGTGTCATGTTATTTATGGAATGACCCATTTGAAAACACATAGTAAAATCACCCTCGTTGTGAGACGTGAAAATGGAAGTATTCAAAGATACGTTCATTTAGGGACCGGAAACTACAATGATGCCACTGCAAAAATTTATACTGATATGGGATTGTTTACTGTTAACCATAAAATTGGGATTGATGCGACGAATTTTTTCAATTTTCTAAGTGGGTATATGATTAAACCGACGTTTCATTATCTAGCGATTGCTCCTTTTGGGATTCGGGATGCTTTTATTGAGCTTATCGATGAGGAAATTACATACCATAAGCAATTTGGAAATGGACATATGATTTTGAAAATGAATTCTTTGTCGGATAAAACGATTATCATGAAGTTATATGAAGCCTCCATTGCTGGAGTGAAAATTGATTTGATTATAAGGGGAATTTGCTGCTTGCGCCCTGGGATTAAAGGGGTTAGTGAAAATATTACGGTGCGCAGTATTGTTGGCACATTTTTGGAGCATACGAGAATTTATTGTTTCCATCATAATGGCGCGAATAAAGTGTTTTTATCTTCTGCAGATTTAATGACCCGTAATATGGAAAATCGGATTGAGATTCTGTTTCCCATTCTTGAGAGTGATCTGAAGCTGCGAATCCACGACATTTTAAATTTAATGCTTAGAGACAATTGTAAAGCACGCGAGCAAGATTCAACGGGGAAGTATCATTATGTGAAAAGAGTAGATGGTGAAGAAGAGATCGATAGTCAACAAATTTTATGTGAAAAAGCTTATGAAAACAAGAAACAAGTTGAAAGTAAAGAATCGAGCTGGACATTTAAAAGTTTTTGGTCAACGCTGTTTCCAAAAGATTAAAATTATGAAAGAGGCATCCATCTAATTGATGGGCTTCTTTTTTTGTAAAGTCTGGCTATATGCCGGTATTGAATTTGTCACAATTTTGTTTAGCAAAGCTTTTGTATAGTCGTAGCATCAGCATCTGTTAACTTAACATTTCCTTAAAATGGCCTCCACACTTTTTTGCTACATTAATGTTGAAGCTAGTGAATTATTTAAAATTAGCTGCAAAATGTTAAAAAATGAAAGGGGAGCTGTAAAGGTTGATGAGGAAACCAAAAGTGTTAATTTTGACGGCTAATTATGGCAATGGCCATCTTCAAGTAGCGCATACACTTTATGAACGATTTTTACTTCATGATCGTGCTGATGTCAGTGTGAGAAATATTTATCAAGAAACGAATCCCCGTTTAAATGAATGGACAAGAAAGCTATATCTGAAAAGCTTTACAAAGAGCGGTAAATATTTGTATCGTCTTTTTTACTATAGCAGTCAGGAAATAATAAAACGTCAAAATATTCTCCTTTTTCCTTATGGATATTCAACATTGAATAAAGTGATTGCAGAGGAGCAGCCTGATGTAATTATAAATACTTACCCTTCTTATGCTGTCGAATATTTTTCACAGAAAACAAATAAAATGATCCCCGCTTATACTGTCATGACAGATTATTGCCTCCATCATGCATGGATCCAACCATCCATTGAGAAATATTATGTTGCAACAGGTGAACTTCAAAGAAAACTAGTCAATATCGGTGTGGATAAAAGGAAAATTGCCGTTACAGGTATTCCCGTTGGAAAGCAGTTTGAAGATCGCTTGTCCCGACTAACTCTTTTAAATAAATATCAGTTGAATCCCAGCTTAAAAACAGTCTTAATCGTAGCGGGAGCATACGGTGTATCAAAAGAAATAAAGCAAATCTGTGAGAAATTACAGAAGAACGTAAATCTGCAAATTTTGGTTGTCTGTGGAAAGAATGAACAACTTTTTCACCAGTTGCAAGAGAAGTATCAGGAAGGCCATAACATCCGTTTATTCAAGTATGTTACTAATATGGCTGAATTATTAACGATGGCTACTTGTGTCATAACAAAACCAGGTGGAATTATCTTATCAGAAGCTGTTGCTAAAAACGTTCCTGTTGTCTTATTGGGAGCAACGCCAGGACAAGAGAGGGAAAATGCATTGTTCTTTCTGCGTAATGGTGCTGCGTTATTTTGCGAAAAGCCGGGCCAGATTGTTGAAGAAACGGAGAAGCTCCTTCAAGATGATAAAAGGTTAATGAAGATGAGCTCCTCTTTGGAAAAGATACGAGTTCCTCGAGCGACCGAAACCATTATTGACGATATTTTAGATTCATATTTCTGGAAAACGAAACAAGCCACACATTAAAAATGTGAGGGAGGCTACGAGATTTGGATACTTCGACGCATACAATAATGGGAATTGGCCTTGCAGGTCTATCATTTTTAGATCCGGCCGTTGCCGATCATCCAGAATTATTAGGTTCGCTCTTATTTTGTACGATCGTTGGCTCAAATGCTCCTGATGTGGATTACCTTTATAAATATAAAGGTAATGAAACCTATGTCAAAAAGCATCGCGGGGTTAGTCATTCCCTTTATTCTCAAGGGATATTATCATTTTTAATTGCAAGTATCGCAGCGGCTGGTACAGGTGGTTCTTATTTCCTTACCTTTTTGCTGTGGACGACGTTAGCAGTGATGCTGCATGTTTTGTTTGATGTCTGTAATATTTATGGAACTCAGGCACTTCTCCCGTTTTCAAAAAAATGGATAGCGATTAATATTTTGCCAATCTTTGATCCAATCATTACGTTTCTTCATATAGTGGGGATTTTACTATGGATAATAGGCTTTCAGTCGGGAATAGTATTTTCAATTGTTTACTTGATTGTCTTCACCTATATGGTGTTTCGATATTATGAACACAGGAAGGTAATAAAGGAATTGCATCGCCAAGGTGAACGAGATGTTACCTATACACTTCTGCCTACTTTTCGATGGAATGTGTGGGGAATTATTGCAAACGATCATGAAAAGTATAGATTGGGAAAATACGCAAACAAACAAATAACATGGTCCAAAGTATTAAAAAAAGAAAGTGATAAAAATGAAATTATTCAAGCTTCTAGAAATCATTCTTTTATAGATTATTTAATGCTCCATTCATCTTTTATGCACGCTAAAATCATCCAAACAGAAGATGGTTATGAAGTCCATTGGTATGATCTGCGCTATCAATGGAAAATCGACGAGCCTTTTATTGCAATTATTCAATTAGATAAAAAGTTAAATCTTATTAATAGCATGGTGAAAAGGGGGCTTTTAACCATTCCTGAAAGATCTTGACGGTTTTTCATTTAGCCAGTTAAACAAGTTTAATCCCATTTCCTGTGAAACCAAGGCTTGACACGCCTTTCAATATAACTGAAAGGTTTGTCTAATTCCGGTCGAGCCGATAAGAAGCAGGGAGTATCAGGAGGCTTGAAGAGTGCCCTCAAAGGCAGTGGCTGAGGAGTTAAGCTTAAAATGAACAAAAGACACCGAGAGTCTCGATGCCGTTTGTCAACAAGCTGAGACCCTCACAATTATGTGAAGGTCTCACTGTATATTTTACTCATTTGTTTCTTCAGTTTCAGTTTCTGCAGGTGTTTCAGTTTCATTCTCCTCTGTATCAACCTCATTTTGGTCTGCACAACCTGTTAGAACTCCAGTGAGAAGTAAAGCTGCAAGCAATGTTAATGATAAATTCTTGAACTTCAAAAGAATCACCTCATTAAGTAGATTTTTTTGGTACTACCTTAGTGTAGATCCAGATTATTAATGGAATATAAATAGCTATTCTAATTTCTGTTAATTATTTCCGGTAAATACGACCTAAATTAGCAACAAAAATGGTAAGACTTAGCGCCCATAATTAGCACGTACTCTAGCTTTGCAAACTAAAAATGAAAGGAACTATTGAAATTTTTCTTAACAATCCCTTAAAAAGAACTTAACTTCCGCTTAACCATTTGTACTTGGTGCCAAGTTATTCTTGAATTAAGGAACGTCGGTACATGGATGTGATTCACATAGATTAAATATAAAGAGGAGGTAGCCATCATGAAGGTAGAATTTCACTGTCATACTAATATTTCGGATTGTCCACTATCAATTGAGGAAGTATTAGAGTTGGCTTTACTGCAAAATGTAAGTCATTTGGCGATAACAAACCATGATACAACAAAAGGTTTGGAAGATGCGGTTAAAGTGGGAAAGAAGTATGGAATTGAAATTATTCCGGGAATTGAAGTGTCAGGCTATGACTTTCAAAGGGGAAAAAGAGTTCATATATTGGGCTATTTTATTGAGCCTGGGCATGCGGCGATTGAGGCGATATGCGGTCCACTTGTAGAACAAAGACACGAGATTTCAAAGGAAATGGTTCAAAGACTAATAGATAGCGGTTATGATATTACTTGGGAAAGATGTTTAGAGATCGCTCGTGGAGGAACGGGTGTATACAAACAGCACATCATGCAGGTTTTAATAGAAAAAAAATATACGAATTCTATTTACGGTTCACTTTATAAAAAGTTATTTAATAGAAAGCCCCCGGGTATCGCGTTTATTCCAATGCAATATATTGACGCGAAAGAAGCTGTTAAGATGATTCGGCAAGCAGGTGGTGTTCCAGTGTTAGCTCACCCAGGCCAATATGGAAATTTTGATATCGTTCCGGAATTGGTGGAAGCCGGACTAGAAGGAATTGAGGTTTGGCACCCACTTCATAACAAAGAGCATGAAGAGCAAGGAAAACAGTTGGCAGAGGAATATGATCTTGTCATGACAGGCGGTTCTGATTTTCATGGGGCGTATGGGGAAAAGCCAGTTCTGATTGGAAGTAAAAGTCCGGGTATTGAAACATTGCATGCTCTACAATTACGTAAAGAAAGGTTGAATGTTTAATATGCCTCTTATCTATCAGCCTAATGAGGAAAGGAAATTGTCAACCACTCCTAGTATCGATCCCACGAGTCAAATTATTGATAGCTTTGCTGGGGCATGGACATCAATAGGTGCAAATAATAAGATTGTAGAATCTTCTTTTGGGGATTACACTTATACGATGGACGATGTGACTGTCAATTATTCAGAAATCGGTAAATTTTGTTCTATTGCTTCTCATGTATGTATTAACCCTGTGCAACATCCAATGGAACGGGTAACGCAACATCACATGACTTATCGAAAAATTGCCTATTGCCTTGATGATAAGGACGATGAGGAATTTTTTGAGTGGCGCCGTACCAAAAAAGTGAAAATAGGGCATGATGTTTGGATTGGACATGGAGCGATCATTATGAAGGATGTGGAGATTGGAACAGGTGCTGTTATTGGCTCTGGGGCGGTGGTGACGAAAGATGTTGATCCGTATATGATCGTTGTCGGAACACCGGCTAGGCCGTTAAAGAGGCGATTTCCACAAGAAATATCTGCTAAATTAATGAAAATTGCTTGGTGGAATTGGTCGAGAGATATGCTTGAAACCTATTTTGAAGATTTCAATGATATGGAAACATTTATTAAAAAGCATGGGTGAAGTACAATAAATGGTGTGCCCTAATTAGCTAGGGCTTTTTCTAGTTAATATGGATGCCATAAACTACAAGTTGGTGCGTAGATATTTTTTTGAAAATTTTTAAAAATGGTGTGGCGGATGGAAGGAGGGGCAAATGAAAAAAGATCGGTTAATTAAAAAATTTGATAAACAAGCAAAAATGTATGAAAACAATCAACATAATCACAGAATTGCCAGATGGAGAAAAGAATTGATTACAAATGCATACGGAAAAGTGTTGGAAGTGGGGGTTGGAGCCGGGGCGAATTTTCCTTACTATAATCGAGCAAATGTTGAAATTACAGGTGTTGATTTTAGTTCTGAGATGATAAAAAGTGCAAAAAGAGCTGCAGACAGGTTTCAAGTGAAAGCAGAGTTTATGACAGAGGATCTCGAAGAGTTAACGTTTGCAGATAATTCTTTCGATTGCATTGTATCGACTCTTTCTCTTTGCAGCTACGCTGACCCCATTGCCGTATTACGAAAATTCAACCGTTGGTGCTGTGCGGGAGGACGCGTACTGCTGATGGAGCATGGTCTGAGCTCTAATCCATTGCTTTCCCTTGCTCAAAAAATCATAGATCCAGTTTATAAACAAATCTCTGGGTGTCATTGTAATCGCAATTTTCCTGAACTTATGAAAAAATCAAATCTTCAAGTTGAACATATGGAACGGTACTGGTCAGATATCCTTGTTATAATACAGGCAAGGCCATTAAAAGAGTAGCTAAATTATTGATCGGCCTTGTTGTGTAGAATAAGTTTCTTATCGGAAGCTATTTACAAAATTAACATCGGTGTAACACAAAGTTTAAAATCAATCGCTATACTTGTTTTAGATTGTTCAAAGGGGGATTAGCCAAATTGTCTGAAAAAGCAATATTGGTTGATACAATAATTTCGAAAATACGAAAAGGAATTTATAAACCGAATGATAAGCTGCCTTCTGAAAATGAATTGGCAGATTATTATCAAGTACCGAGAATCGTTGTTCGTAAAGCATATGAGCGCCTGCAAGAGCTTGGTTATATTTTTTCGAAACAAGGAAAAGGGAGCTATGTTCAAAATCAAAAGCTGCAAATTCCTCTCGTTTTAACGGGAGATGTTAGCTTTAGTGAGAAAATGCAAGAACTGAATTATCGCTTTGAAACAAAGAATATTGCTTGTGAAGAGATTGCCTACGATACTTCCATCTTTCATGCTTTAAACGCTGAAAAAAATGCAGCTGTATATAAAATTAGTCGCTTGCGCATTGTAGAAGATTTGCCGATAGCGGTGCATAGTTCTTATTTATCCCAAACTGTTTTTGCCAATATTATGAGGGAGGGGAGTGAGATTTCCTCCATCTTTCAATTTTTCCGCAAACAGGGCTATAGCGACTTTGAAGCGCTGAAAACAAAGCTGACTGTCATCTTCCCCAATAAAAAGGAAAGAGAACTGCTAAAATGCCCTAGCCTTGTACCACTGTTAAGCTTAGAATCAGGCTGCATAGATCGGAGAACAGGGCAGGTGTTGGAGTATTCGCAAAATATTTACAGAAGTGACTGCTTCACTTATATTATTTAAATTCCTCGCAAAAAAAGAGAAATCAAGGTGATTTCTCCGTTTTGTGCCAAATAAATGTTTAAGCCACTAATTAAAAAGACTCGGAACTTTTAATATACTTACCAAAGTGCTCCTGGAAATCTAGCGAGTTTATATCTGCTTGTAGGTGATGACGTACGAGCTCGGCAATTTTCTCTGTTTCGCCTTGGACAAGAAGACCAATCATCAATTCATGCTCTTTATGGATTTCTGCTAGTTTGTCTTTTCGATGCATATTAAGTCGTCTGAATCTTATATAGTGAACTTGAAACTGCTGTATTAAACTCCATAGAAATCCTCTCCCAGCAAGATCATATAAAGTTTTATGAAAAGCATCATCGAGCTGGAGAAATTTCTCTAAACCATCTTCTTCATCGATGCATTCTTTTTGTTTGGCAAGAATTGTTTTTAATTCATGCAACCCCTTTAATGGAAGATGATCTTTTAATTCCTTCATAATTTCTTTTTCCAATGTACTTCTTAAGAAAATAAGCTGCTCGACAGATTCAAGATCGATATAAGAAACAATGCTGCCCTTTTTCGGATAAATATTAATGTAATCTTCTAAGGACAACTGTTTAAGAATATCGCGAATCGGAGTACGTGAGATTTGGTAGCGTTCGGATAATGTCGTTTCACTAATAATGGTTCCAGGCTTTAACTGTAAGGAAAGGATATCCCTTTTCAACTCATTCATAATTTCCTCTTTTAAGGACATGTTAAAACCAACTTTCTTTTGAAATGATTCTTACACTAGTATACATGTTAAATAGTACGAAATCTATAGGGAACATCAGTTAATATCGCAATGGGACAAGCACTATGATGTTTTCTTAAAAATTGATTGACAATAGAACAGGGTGTGATTTATGATCGGTTTGGCTTGTATACAAGTCAAACTCTTTTTTGTAAGCGTTTAGTAGACTCTCGGAAATTAAGTAACTGATTCTGGGTCTTTTGGGGGATGAAAGCAATACTTATGAGGATACATTGGAATTTTCAAAATCGTTTTCAAAAAAATACGTGCCAAATAAACCACAAAAAGT
>NZ_JARGEJ010000340.1:0-383 GCF_029211245.1 Robertmurraya sp. DFI.2.37
GCCTTTATCTCCTCTGTAGTGAGCATACCGTAAGGCACTTTGTATGCAGGTTGCAACAAATGTAACGGCGTATTCGAATCATTCAGTACTTCTTTCTTCTTTTGCGCATTCGCACCCGTTCCAGCCAGCAGCAACAGAGCGCCCATCATGCTTAATGTTTTCAGATTCATGGTATATAGTCTTTATTCATTTTTAAATTCATAACCTCTAAATATCCCCTCTTTCAAATCCGGTCCGAAATAAAAACCAGGCTGGGTAGGCTGGTTGTATGCCACATTTTGAGTAGCGATACTGATACGATACACCGGATCTTCCAAGAAAGTATGAAAACGGTATTCAGTCGGTATCCGCGACACATACAGACGAAGTGCCGAATTATCTTC
>NZ_JARGEJ010000341.1:0-383 GCF_029211245.1 Robertmurraya sp. DFI.2.37
TTTGATTTTACTTCATCCATTCATAACGCTATGAAATGGGATGGCGACAGGCATTTGATTGCTATGTTGACGGCTTCATTTGCAAGTGCGATGTATGGATGTCAGTTTAATATAATTAAGAAGAAGTTTGTAAAAGGCAATGAAATATTACACGGTTTTAATATATTAGACCTTATCAAACGCTTAAAATACGACTCTTCTGTCTTTTGGGCAATGTATGACCGTGATAATAAGTTCCGTTCATTTTATCCGAAAAACAATGCCTTAACTAATGTAGAATGGCATCATTGGCAGAGTGTTCTGAATTTATTTGATAGAATAAGTTTTACGAAGGAGGAACATCGACTCATTTTGAGATGTTCTCCCACCGGTTGGGATAACAG
>NZ_JARGEJ010000342.1:0-383 GCF_029211245.1 Robertmurraya sp. DFI.2.37
TACTATGTATTATCATTGTAGCCACCATCACTATAGCCAATCTGTTCGCCATCCGCCAAAACAACCTGAAACGCTTTATGGCCTTCAGCAGTATTTCACAAGCCGGTTACATAATGTTGGCTGTACTGGCTGGAACTCCGCAGGGCATGGCATCCCTAGTATATTATATAGTAGTATACATTGCCGCCAATCTCGCCGTATTCGGTGTCATCAATACCATTGAGCAACATACCCACGGTAAAATAGAGCGCGAAGATTATAACGGACTTTATAAGACCAACCCCAAACTAACTATGGTCATGACACTTGCTCTTTTCTCATTGGCAGGTATCCCGCCATTTGCCGGATTCTTCAGTAAGTTCTTTGTATTCATGGCAGCATTC
>NZ_JARGEJ010000343.1:0-382 GCF_029211245.1 Robertmurraya sp. DFI.2.37
GTTGAACGGCAGTCCGGTAGCATCGGCGCCAATCATTTCGAGCACCTTGGGAGCACCGTATTGGCGGAGTAC
Organism: Robertmurraya sp. DFI.2.37; assembly: GCF_029211245.1. NCBI lineage: Bacteria > Bacillati > Bacillota > Bacilli > Caryophanales > Bacillaceae > Robertmurraya > Robertmurraya sp. DFI.2.37. The sequence goes on from NZ_JARGEJ010000343.1 coordinate 73, forward strand.
CAGGATGGCGGTCAGCACCTTGGAAACGGACTCGATACCAAAACGGTACTGAGAGTCACCCAGTTGGATGATTTCTCCGTTCATCAGACAGATACTGATCCCGAACAGTTTGGGATCAATATTTGTCAGATAAGGGATGTAGTCGGCGTTCTTACCGTCTGTATTGTCCTTGTACAGATTGTAAGCCTCCTGGGCAACATCCTTTATTTGCTGGATAGTTATAGTTCTTTCCATAAATTAATTTGATTGAAGTAACCATCTGCCTTAACGGCGGATGGTTGCATTATTGTTATCTATGCTTATTTTTTAG
>NZ_JARGEJ010000344.1:0-382 GCF_029211245.1 Robertmurraya sp. DFI.2.37
GTTCTATTATCATCCGACTATGCCGTGGAGAAGTTTTAAGGCTATCAATGTGCAATGGCGCAGGCAGGGAACCACTTCGGCAAAACGGCCTATCAAGAACGACCGTTTCTATCTTCAAAAGAATGATGGCTGGGAGGTAACTCCTATTTATCCGGATTATGACAGTGAAGATGCTCAAATATCATATAAACTGATGAGAATAGGTTATGTCCGTGTAGGCGAAGATTCTATTCCGGTAAAAAATAATAACGGTGAAAGTGGATTATTCCGACAGCTCCAATGCCAACGACTGCGGTGTGTGCGGTTTGATGAACGCCACATTTCGTGCACTCGGAAGTAATTACCTGACTCCCGCACAGCGTTCATTTGATGGAACTTGGGC
>NZ_JARGEJ010000345.1:0-380 GCF_029211245.1 Robertmurraya sp. DFI.2.37
CTCCAGACTGGACCGATGTAAATTCCTTTATATCCGCTCCAGCAGAGAAAATCCTTCCTTCACCATGAATCAAAATAACCCGAATCTCTTCGTTTGGCTCTAATTCATTTAATACCTCGGCTAGTTCCTTAATGACTCCTGACGACAAAGCATTGGCAGGTGGACGATTTAGTTTAATCGTCGCGACATTTTGCTCATTTTACCAGCTTAAATAGCTCATTTACCTTCCCCCTTATGTTTTGCCATTATTGCTCCCCACGACAACCATTCAGAAGCAGCTTGTGAACCGGCGCTGCGAGCGCTTGTAAATCATATTTCAAATCATTCATCACCCATGTTGTCGCTGCTTCATCCATCGTTCCGAAAATCATTTGCCGGGC
>NZ_JARGEJ010000346.1:0-380 GCF_029211245.1 Robertmurraya sp. DFI.2.37
GTCATAAACGAAAAAAAACGTTCTTGATGAACGGGTATATCCTTGACTTGGTTACGTGTTTTGATAACAGAGGCTTTACCAAGCATTACGATACAAAGGTACGGCAGGGAAATCGGTCACTCACCCGATAGAGACGGTATTTGAGGTGGCGATCTATAAATTGGGGCTGGAGAACTTGTATTATCCGGTAGCCGGTGAAGATGGCCGTACATCTTATAACTTCGTGCAGATCTTGAAACGATTTGATATTGTTACCGACTTCGAGACAAAGAAATCGACGAAAAGGCTGTATTCGGCGATGATAAGCCCGGAGATTAAAGACTTCATGTTTTCGCTCTATAACCTCTTGGAACTTCAGGATATCGAAACTTACCCAGCCG
>NZ_JARGEJ010000347.1:0-380 GCF_029211245.1 Robertmurraya sp. DFI.2.37
GCACAATTTATATCTACCGTAGTGTTACTGTGAGGCTTCAATTCAAAGCCATGCTCCGATTATTTATAAGAACATAAAAGGATTACATAGAAACCACCTCCAATCTTTATATACGAAAAGACAGAACATCCCGATAATCAAAAGACCAAAGACCTCATCATATTAACAAATAAAAAAGGAGGATTTTCCGAAATGGAAATATCCCCCTTTTATGTCACTATCAAAAAATTATATTAATAACCATTAGTACCGTATTCAGCAGAGTTCTCTATCTGATTTAAGAATGTATATGAGATAGGACGTAAATAATTCTTTTGGCTAAAATTTACGGCAGCACGAGGATTATATTTAGGCAATCGAGTTTCAAAAGCTTTATGTCG
>NZ_JARGEJ010000348.1:0-379 GCF_029211245.1 Robertmurraya sp. DFI.2.37
TGTTGTTTTTACGAACGAAAGAATTAGAAAAGAAATGGGAAGGCGGACATATCCAACAATGGGCTATGGTCATGAATCAACTGTTAATTCATGCCCACCTGAAGAATCGTGTAAAGAAGTATCTAGAGTAACTTACACACTTTTCTTGACAAACCCTTACTTTACCCCTTCAATTGACGTTGAACCTGATTTTATTGACGTTTTATTTCTTGTCCTTTCGGACATTCAGATCAAAAAAAGAGTACCCTTGCGTATTATGGTACCTATAGTTAGGACACTTGAAAAAGAGTGTTTTATCTATAGGTATTTTTTTATATACTTAAACTTACTAAATAGGAACTAGGGGACAACATGAGTAAAATAACATTTTCAACTACAG
>NZ_JARGEJ010000349.1:0-379 GCF_029211245.1 Robertmurraya sp. DFI.2.37
TATCAATTTCAATGTGCTGGGGCGTCCAATGGTCACAGGCATTACTACAGATGGAAACATTACCATGTTGCGTAAAGGCATAACAGGTATTTCTTTATTAAATTCCATAGCAGTTACTTCATCCGGATCCGTTTGGATTTCAGCTAACATAGAGATGTCATCGTTATCAGTATTCAACAAAATATCCTCTTTCTTATTCCTCTTCATAATTTATTCCTCTTGTGTTAAATTGAGCCCAATGCCCAAAACGGGGACAAAGTTAATCATTCCTTGTCGAATAAGGAAAATTCATGGGAACTAATTGAGTTTTAAAAATCAAATATTTCCAAATAATTGGAGTAATTAAATGGATTTTCCTATTTTTGACAGCTAATTTAAT
>NZ_JARGEJ010000035.1:0-49171 GCF_029211245.1 Robertmurraya sp. DFI.2.37
AATAAGGCACCAAAAGAATGGGGAGAATTATTGGGTGATCAAGCTATAACAACAGCAATTCTAGATAGGATTCTTCACCGAGTAGAAATCATTCATTTAAATGAAGATAGTTATCGTATGAAGCATCGTTCTACCATATTTGGGGAACAAAGTGTTTCAAAATAACGAGCAAAAATTGTTTCATTCTACTTGACGGTCACACACTGTTTTTGTCATAGTAATAATTCCTAATAATTCGACAAAATCCTCCATTATTTAATAATTAATCTGCTTCATTCAATAATCAGCAGGTAAGCCCTGTATTCAATCAACTATAATTGTACAAGTCTTTAGATAAACAAAAACAAGTGGAAGTTTTTCCACTTGTTTTTGTTTATCGTTTGAAAGAAAATAAAAAAGGTTATCCAATTTCTTAATCATGGTCATTATAAAAAACTTCTTTCACAAGTCTGTTAATCATTAAATAGATATTAATCGTTTCTATTTTTAGCCCCATTTCTTGATTCATGAATATGATCAAGCCATTGTTTTTTTCTGGATTGTAAAGTGCTATAGAAAATACCCCCGGATCAGAACCAGTGTGTCCAATAATGTTTCCGCTATTCAATCTTTTCATAAAAATATCATCTAAAGCTGAATAACTCCATCCTAAAGCTTGCTTTCCATCGTTCGATTGGGGGCTTAGCATCTCTTTAATGGTTTCCGGTTTTAGTATGGCATTATCTTTATTTAGAGTGGACATACTCATAAGAAATTTACTAAAATCAACCACATTTGTCTTTAAAGAACCATCAGGATATGTTGGAAAAGAGTATTTTGGTAATTCTTTACTCCCATCATATGGTGCTGCAAAATTATCTGTTTTTACATCTTTATGAAGCCAATATGTTTGTGACATCCCTAACGGATTAAAAATGTATTGTTGAGAATATTGTTCAAATGGCAATTGACTAATTTGTTCAACCATATAACCTAATAGTCCGTATCCGACATTACTATACACAAAAGTGGTTCCTGGTTTATATTCTGTATAATTATTTTCCGCCGAATACCATTTCCCGTCTTTATTTAAGTATTCTTTAGAAAATTCACCGATTGAAATTTCAGAGTCTCCTCCACCATTATCAATCGTATAAAGACTGTTTAAAATATCCCAATTATCTTCAATTCCTGATGTATGATCCAATAACATTCGAACAGTTATCGGCTCATTTGAAAAATGGGGGTGTTCAACTGAAAACGGAAGATGCATGTTAATGTCATCATCCAAATTGATTTTTTTCTTTTCAATTAGTTGCATGATAGCGGTAGCTGTGACAACTTTTGATAATGACGCAATTTGAAATACGGTGTCTTGATTTACTTTTCTTCCTTCATTGATATTCGCATAGCCATAATTTATAAACCTCTCAACTTCGTTATTTTTTATGATAGCAATGGAAACACCTGGTACATTTGATTTATCTAGCTTATTATGTACAAAACGCTCTAAGTTTCCTGGGGTTGAAAAATCTACTTTAATTATGACTGCTATACTTGTAACTATTAGAACTAGAGCGATCAATGCTCCCAATATTTTAGTGATCTTAATAGCCATGCAAACACTCCTTTTTCTTAAAACAACTATGTTTATTTAATATACCATTTTTTTCTATTAACTAATGTTAAAGAATATTAAAGTTAACGTCAACTTTTCTTAGTATTTCATTCTACAAATCATAGTTATTAAGATTTCAAGACTCGTTAATCGGAAAATTACTAGATGGTCAGGATAGAACAAACAGGGGAAAATTTCAGATGAGGATATACTAGGTGATACGATAGATTTAAGGCAGTCGATCTGACGATTCACATTTATAATAAATGACCCCCGATAAGCTGTCGCGAAGGTTTTTATCCAGAGAATCAAATATGTAGCATTTATTGATCGTGCAATTAACTATTTTTAATGAAGCTATGTTATATATTCAAGGCGAGTTTTGAAAGCTTACTAAAAAACCGTTATTTTGAGTAATCTCAAAATAACGGTTTTCTTTCACTTTTCTTTTAACGGTTAAAAAGGATATTTTTTCTCAATATTAATTTTATGGAAATGGTTAATGACACTTGGTTTTTCCCTTACCGTAATTTTCAATGCTCCAAAGGGACAATTGTCAACACATGCACCACAAAGACTACAATCTCCAGCTCTCACGTATTCATTTTCTCTATTTATCGCAGGTTCTAAAATGTCAGGGTCAGCAAAGCAAACAGATCGGCATTTTGTACAGCCAACACAAAGATCATGGTTAAATTTTACTTGAAAGGCTCCCACTTTCCCAATCGATTGATAGAATCCACCAAGAGGACAGAAATATCGGCACCAGCCTCGCTTAGAGATAAACAACTCAAAGAGAACGATAGCCACGATTAACCATAAACCGATACCAAAGGTAAACAAAAGATTACGCATCGCGAATCCAATAGGTGAAATCATTTCAAAAACTGGGACTCCGAGAAAAAAGGACAGCAAAATAACTGCAATTGCATAGTATTTTTTATGCTGCCTCTCAAAACGCTGATCAGGAAGCTTGAAAAAATTCCTTATTTTATCCGTTAATTCTAATAACGTATTCAATGGGCAAATCCAACTGCAAAAAACTCTCCCACGTACAAACAAATAGAATAGAAAAATTAGGAGAGCGCCGCCGAGATAAACAAAGCTGATTTCCCTTGAAGCAAATAAAATTTGCAAGGCAGCAAATGGATCAGTCAATGTGATCCCGAAAAAACTTGATGAAGTAAGAGAGCCAAAAAAGAAATTATCACTCTCTACTTTGACGAAAAACAGTGGGGTAAGGAATAGAAATAGAATCCCCCACTGAACAAATCTTCTAGCAAGAGTCCATTTTCGAATGACTTTTGGTCTTTTAACCATTTTATCATCCCTATCTTAATGATTGATTATACGATGAAAGAGGTAAAATTTGAACTCCCTTATGTTCGGAAATACAGTGAGCCACACATTGTCCACACCCATTACAAACATCTTCATTGATGACTGGTTTCCCATTTTTTAATTGAATTGCTCCTTCTGTCTTACAAGCATAAACGCAATAGTCACACATGACATCCTTGTAGGCTAAGCAGATATGCTTTTGAATCGCTGCATAACCAATCTTTTTCGGAGCTTCTTCATTTAGGGCACCCGTTGGACATATATCAACACAGCGATTACATAAAGTACAGGGACTCTTGTTTGGATCAATAAAAGGCGTATTGACAAGTTTCGCACCATAGGAAATTGAAAATAAACTTATTATTCCTTCTGGACAGCTCTCCTTACAATCACCACATCTACTACAGGCCGTTATAAATTCAAGTTCATCAAGAGTACCAGGTGGGCGAAAGAAATCTCTCTCCAAGTCCAATTCATAGGTTAAGAGATTTCCTAAAAAACCGGCAGCAGCCTCCATATTCAATGAAAAAAAACGCCTTCGGTTCAATCTGTCGCTCATACATGATCAGCTTCTAGTTGACAATTAGGATCTTCTTCAAAGTTGCTATACACAAGGCAAATTGTTATGATTCCATCAATCTCTTTAAAGCTTTCTCCCAGTTGATAGCTTTGGTCCGCTGTATCTGTTTCCATCGTAATAATGATTTTATAATCCTGTTCTATATGATGCACTTCTACACCGTTTTTTTTCTCAAGCTCCTTCGCCACAAATAAAGCACGCCCAGGAACTGTTTCAATAAAGAGGCCAGAAATAACCATGTTCAAGTCTCCTTTCTGACAGATTTCATTCATACGCTGGTTGTATGGAAATCAGTTGTTCACTTCGCTAGTCTTCACTATTAAAAGCCGACTTCGTATCGTTCTGCTGTCCATGACATTGAATACAGTTATCTCTAAAAATCGGATTATTGATATTATTATCATAGTAATGGTCTTCTGGTATTTCTCTAGCACCAGTTGTTTCTGGAGTAGCATGGCAAGTTAAACAACTTTCATGACGTTGTTCCGGAATCCAGCGGTCAATATGATCCGCTGGTTGCATTGGAGGGGCACCAATAAGAACCATAGTTGCTGAATCTTCTCTTTCCTCCGAATTAAGCTGAGGAACCACGATCTCAACCGCTTCCCCGTCAAGTTCTTCACTTGCCTGTTCAGTTGAACCGATTTTAGATACTCCAATTGCTAATCCTACAATTAGAATAAATCCTAACACATAAACATATTCTTTACTCAAAGTGCACACCTCCACTATGCTTTCATAATTTTAACAGCACATTTTTTATAGTCTGGTTGTTTCGAAATTGGACAGTAAGCATCAAGAGTTACTAAATTAATTAGTGTTTCTTCAGCAAAGAAAGGAACGTATACTAGACCTTTAGGAGGGTTTCCTCTTCCTTTCGTAGTTGCCTTGACCTCAACCTCTCCACGTCGTGAAATGACTTTGACCATATCTCCTGTTTTAATTCCCATCGCTTCAGCATCCTCTGGATGAATCTCGCACAATGCTTCAGGCACCGCTCGATGCAATTCAGGCACACGTCTTGTCATAGAGCCGCTATGCCAATGCTCTAAAACGCGTCCTGTGCATAACCAAAATGGGTATTCCTGATCAGGAATTTCAGGTGCATCCTCAAACGGACGGAAGAAGACTGACGGACGATGATCTTCCGATTTATAAAAATCTATATCTTGATATTTGCCAACCTCTCCGAACTCTTCCACTCCGTATTGGTCGAAGCCCTCTTCCTGCTTTCCATGCACATAGCGCCAGTTCGTTTCAACCCATTCCCCATTTACGTTTCTTACCGGCCAGCAAATGCCATGTTGTTTGAAATATTCTTCATAAGGAGCCATTTGCTTCGCTTTTGTTTTTAATTTTTTCCCTAACTCTTGAATTTCTGGATTATCACTTTCATGGGGGTTCGTAAAGGCACGATACTCATCCCATAAAATTTTGTTTACTTCGTGTTGATCGGAAATGAGATCATTATTTGCGCTATCCCATATATTTCCGAACAGGACATCGAACGCAGGTTGATCGCCAATTTTTTTCCCTTCAAGAACTCTTTTGGCAATTTGCACAATAACCCAAAGATCCCATTTCGCTTCTCCCGGTGGTTCCGTACATTTTTCAAACACTGAGGTTCTTCGCTCAGCGTTGCCAAATTGTCCTTCCCTTTCGACCCACATTGCCGCTGGAAAAACAACATCTGCCAATTCCGTTGAGCGGGTAGGATACACTTCGGAAACAACAATAAATCCGTCTTTCACACCTTTACCATCTTCGTCGTTTCCTCTAAAGCGATTGAGTTTTGGTAATGTTTGTCCCCAATTGTTCGACATGCTCCATAAAAACTTCACATTGCCCTTTCCAAGTTCGCGGAACATTTTAATCGTATGATAGCCTGGTTGTTCAAGCGGATCCAAATATCCTTTTGGTAAATTCCAAATCAATTCAGAATAACGGCGATGTTCAGGATTTGCCACAACTAAATCAGCAGGAAGACGATGAGAAAACACGCCAACTTCCCTTGCTGTACCACACGCACTTGGCTGCCCAGTTAAAGAAAACGGTCCATTTCCAGGCTTGCTAATTTTTCCGGTTAATAAATGCAGATTATAAACAAGATTATTAATCCATGTCCCTCTCGTATGCTGATTCATTCCCATCGTCCATAAAGACATAATTTTCTTATTTGGATCAGCAAATTCTTTCGCCAATGCTTCAATATCTGCTGCCGGCACGCCAGAGATCTCTTCCGCCTTCTCTAACGTATATTCGCTTACCTTCTCTTTAAACTCATCAAAGCTTATTTCCCAAGCTTTATCAGCAACCATGCCGACTTCTGTACTGTCATAATCATCGTTGAGGGAATGGCCTAAATTTTCTGTTCCAGCTTTAAACTTCACATGTTCGTTGACAAATTTTTGGTCAAATTTTTGGTTGACGATTAAATAATTGGCAATGGCATTTGCGATCGCTAAATCGGATTGTGGTCGAAACTCCATCACAACGTCTGCCGTTTCTGATGTTCTCGACCACCTAGTCGTAATATCATAATGCTTTACGTCCGGGTTGCTTAATTTATGCGCTGTTAAACGGGAATACAAGACCGGGTGCATTTCAGCCATATTCGCGCCCCATGTGACAAAAACATCTGCTTCATCAAGATCACGATACGATCCCATCGGCTCATCGGATTGGAAAGTTGTCATAAAGCCAGTAACGGCACTAGCCATACATAATCTCGCATTGGGGTCGATATTATTGCTTAATAAACCAGCCTTCCAAAGTTTTACAGAGGCATATCCTTCCATAATCGTTTGCTGGCCAGAACCCCAAAAAGCAATTGACTTTGGATCCTTATCATAATTTTCTTTTAATTTACTTGCCACAAGATCTAAAGCCTCTTCCCACGTTGCTTCCCGGAACCCTTCCATCGTCCCTTTTTTTGATTTATCTTCACGAATGAGCGGCTTTGTTAAGCGATCCTTGCCAAACAGAATCTTACCTACATAAAATCCCTTAATACAATTCAAACCTCTGCTTGAACGATTATCTGGATCTCCCTTTGTAGCAACGACTTTACCATCTTTTACGCCGACGAGAACCCCACATCCAGTACCGCAAAAACGGCAAACGGTCGACTTCCATTCATCTGGCTCAACACTTTCTTGGGCGGTTACGGCTGTGCTATTTGATTTTTTATCCTCCTTTTTACATCCTGCTACAGCCAATGTCATCGAAATGGCTGTTGCTTTTAACAAACTTCTTCTTGTCAATTCCATTCGTTCTTTCCTCCCTTTTTTTAGGTAGTTAATTTCTACTTTCAGCCTACTTATCTCTTGAAATTAACTAGAGAGATTCAATTTTTTGGCTTTGTTAAACAGAATGATTGAAATACGATTTTGACTCATTTGTCTGAAAACTTAGTTTCAAAAACTTTCAATATAACTATAGTTTTCTGATTTCATAGAATCAGAAAAAAATGAGTAACGTATCAACGCCGACATATAACAAAGCCTATTTTTAAGTGAACTATACCCTTTGTTGGATAAGGACATTTTCACCAAAAACCTTCTTAAAATAATCCGCTATCTTCACGGGGCTTTACTTTAATTGCTACGGGATTATCGATGACACACCGTTGCTCGCAAATTCCGCAGCCCACACATTTTTCTTTATCAATCACAGGTGCAAAAATGGCATGGAGATTATCATCTGGCTTCATATGTATGTCGAGCTTAATCGCCTCATCTATTAATGGGCATTCCCGATAACAAACTTCACAGCGCATTCCCTGATAAGCAATGCAACTCTCCGTATCAATAACAGCAACACCAATATCAACATCGTGGACCGTTGAAATTCCTCTTAAAGCATCAGTTGGACAAACGTTCACACATGGAAAATCTTCACAAAGCATACATGGACTTTCTCTGGCAATAAAATACGGAGTTCCCATCCCAAGACCATGCTTTTCTGTCCCCATTTTAATCGAGTCATACGGACAAGCCTGGTTGCATTTACCACACCGAATGCATAACGCCATGAATTCATCTTCATCAGCAGCACCAGGTGGTCTGAGTACCTTTTTGCTACCTCCTTTCATTAAGTTGAGTAGCTCATAGGCAAGCAATCCGCCTATGCCCCATTTAATTAAGCCGATGCCTTTCATTTACTCACATCCTAAATGATCGGAATTTCCCTACCCACATCTTAATCACCTAAAATCGCATAAATCCGTGATATATTCCACAAAATGCAAATGTTCACAGTTTCATAACATTTCCGTAACGAAATTGATCCATATTTTGGTTGAAAAATATTTACTTAAAATGGAATTATTAATCTTATTGAAAAACATTTCACATGAATTTTAAATCCACGTTGTTATATAAAAAACTGAAGGAGGAGTAAAAAATAGAAGTTCACAATATATCCATAGTATTTTCCTTATTATTTTTTTATCTTTAATATGGGAGGTTACAAAATGAAGAAAATATATATTTTATGCGGTGTAATCGTAGCTCTTGCCATCACGGCTGGGATATCTTTTTTCCTGATTCGTGACAGTATGGCGAAAATACCAGAGAATATTGATTTAATCACGACGAACAATGAGGTATACAAATTTTCAGAGTCCGAAAAAAAGCTAAAACTAGTAGAATTTATGTACACAAACTGCCCTGATATTTGTCCTACTACAACCCTTAAAATGAATATGTTAAAAAAAGATTTGCAGGATGCTGGTGTATTTGGTGAAAAAGTCCAATTCATGACAATCACGATTGATCCGTACAAAGACACTCCTGAAGTTCTGCAGCAGTATATGTATAATTTTGATGTAGAAGATGATGGCAATTGGATTTTCCTAACAGGAGATCAAAATAATATTAAAGAAGACCTAAAAGAAATTGAAGAGTTAGCAAATACATTTCAATTTCAATATCGGGACCCAGGAGATGGTTTCTTCATTCATTCGACCTTTGTCTACCTTTTAGACGAGAATAATCGCTACATTAAGAAATATCCAATGGGAGAAGAATTTAATAGAGAAGACATATTTAAAAAAATCATGCAAAAAGTAAATTAAAGCATTAAAAAGGAAGCGGTCATAAAACACCGCTTCCTTTTTTCCTCTTTCATTCAGTTGCTTGGAGCCGTTTGTTGTTGAAGCATAAGTAGCGTCTTTCTTGGTTTTGTAATGCTAGCTTTTATTCCGGACTTTTTTAAACGATCGACAAGGTCTACTAGCTTCTTTTTATCCATGATAAAATCTCCTTTTACGTTCTTAATTATTTCTATTGTAACGAATAAATATGAATAAACTATGAAAAAATCGAAATTAATTCTTTTTTTTTTGGAAATTTTTAAAATGGATTCAATGAGCCTTTGGTTTTAACCTTAAAGTTTTCCCTTCGTTATTGTGTAATTTTGTTTCGTGATAGTCTCCAGTAACCCAGTTCTTTAATTGATTCTGATACCATTTATGAAATACATGTCCTGATTGTCCTGGTCCAACGAGATGGTAACCTGTTGTCTGCTTATTCATATCGATTACAAATCTCCAAGAACCCCCATGGTTAACTGTACCATCCTCCCTGAACGCGGCTGCCTGAACAGTAACAGCGCTTCCACCAACTGAAATTCTTCCTTTTTGATTGAACAAAAGATTTAATGGCTTAACAGTTGCCAACGGATGTGGAAAATAGATTTGATGGTAATCTCCCCACTGCCACTTTTCCATATTCTTTCCTTGTTGAGACTCTAAATTCGCTATAACTCGAAGTAAAGACTTTTCCAATACGTTAATGATTCCCTTATGCTCTTCTATCCATGGACCAGGCGTACCCTCAATAGCTCTTCGCAGGAGTTGATCCACTGCCTGACGTTTCCCCCTAAATAAGTCAAGTGTTTCTTGAGAAATTTCCTTTTCAAATAGAACTTTTGCGATTTCGTCCATCCATAAATTAAATAGGAGTGGTGCTGCTTGCTCTGGAGAATCGATATAATCCCATTCTTTTAATATTGATAGAGCTTGGGATACCTTATTATTACTCGATTTTTGTAACAAATCGATAAATGGAGGGACAAACTCCCTCGCTTGAATGTTCAGTTGATCCATTTGTAAATGCATCATATCCTCAACCTCGATCTGTTCAGTTGATGAGAGTACTTCTTGAATTCTCATTTGCCTATAGCCTTGCGCCCAATCATGACTAATATGATACGGATAATCATCCCCGACCACTTTATTATTAGCTGTTGAAATGAACCCATCTTCCGGATTGACAGTGCGTGGTAGCTTATCATATGGAATATAACCTACCCACCCGTATTCATCAGTCCATCCGGGGGCAGGCAACAGACCATTCCCTTTTTTACGAATCGGAATTTTTCCATTTGCTTTATAGGCTATCGTTCCATCTGTAGAAGCAAAGACGAAATTTTGTGCAGGTGTATGAAATCCTTCGAGCGCTTCTTCAAATTCTTCCCAGCTTCCAGCTTTATTCATATTAAGAACTGCCTCAAGCTCTGAAGACGGTTCAAGTGCGGTCCATTGTAATGATAAGACCGTTGCTTTCCCACTATCCGCTGCAAATTCCGACACGACTGGTCCATGCCTTGTGACCACCACTTCATATTCTACCGGGTCCTTATCCTTTACTAAAATTTTGTTTTTGATTACCGTTGCTTTTTCCCATTGATCATTATAAAGGAATTCATACGGGCTATCTGGGTTTCTTTTTTCAATGTATAGATCTTGAACATCAGGCCCTGTATTGGTAACCCCCCATGCAATTTGTTCATTATGACCAAGAATAATTCCCGGAATCCCAGCAAAAATAACACCGCTCACATTGACTGTTGGTGCTTCGAGATGCATTTGATACCAAATCGATGGTGTTGATAGTGATAAATGAGGATCGTCTGCAAGTATTGGTTTGCCAGACGCCGTTTTTGTGCCACTAACGACCCAATTATTACTGCCATTATATTCATGAGGAATGACTGCTTGAGCAAAACTATTTTCAATATTTAATTCATCCTTACCGATAATGTAAGGTGCCTCCTCAGGATAAGTCGGAAATAAATCCAATGCCTTTTCTTCTGAGAAATTTTGCAATAGATAATAACGAAACGCTTGACTTTCCCAATGGCCACCTAGGTCAAATGCCATATATTTACCAATCGTTAAAGAGTCGATCGGACTCCAATCTTCCGGCTCATATCCAAGAAGTTTGAATTCGAGCGGCCATTTTCCATTCTCACGCAGTTCATCTATATAAAGATTAACCCCTTCAGCAAACTTGGCGAGAACCTGCTTTGCCGTTTCTGAATATTGTTCATATGAGGCTTCTGCCGCTCGTCTTAAGCCTAATGTCAGAAAGTATTTATCGTTATTTAAAGCTGCCTCACCAACCACTTCACTTAGTTGCCCAGATGCTTGACGACGACTTAAATCCATTTGAAATAGGCGGTCCTGCGCTTGGGTATAACCTTGTGCTAAATACAAATCCTCCTCATTGTTCGCATGAATATGCGGTACCCCATGCTCATCGCGAATGACTTCTACTTTTTCTTGTAATCCAGATAGTTGAATCTCCCCTGCGATGGTAGGATGTGCTCTAATAATGTAAGCGTATAGTCCAACCGCTATTATGAATAAGCTTCCAATCAAGATCCCTGCTGACCAGATTAATATTTTTCTTCGCCGTTTTTCCCTTTTAACCTCATTTTGTAAAGTGATCTCCATCCTCTTCCCCCTTTTTTAACCTGCCCTTATCTATAAGCACCATTTTGAAAGCGCTTTTAAATAATATTCTTGATAAAAAGGGAATATCCTCTAGTAATTATTCCTTATAATATCGAAACCTTTATAAAAACTGTCCCCTTTAACTTTCTCTAGAAATAAGGTACAATACAGCAAGGTACAGTAGTAAAATAACTGTATTTTTATTAATTCAACGTATTTTTAAGCTAAAATGAGCCAAAATGGCATCGTCAAATATAACCTTATCTTAAAAACTAAGAAACGTTGAAATGCTTATAATGCTAATTTGGAGGATCGTAAATGATAACTGTAACGGATGTAAGTTTGCGATATGGTGATCGCAAGCTTTTTGAAGATGTGAATATCAAGTTTACACCTGGAAACTGTTATGGCCTTATCGGGGCGAATGGTGCAGGTAAATCAACTTTTTTGAAAATATTGTCAGGTGAAATTGAAGCACAAACAGGGAGCGTTCATTTAGGCCCTGGTGAAAGGCTTGCTGTTTTAAAGCAGAATCACTTTGAATATGAAGAGGAAGAAGTTTTAAAAGTTGTTATTATGGGGCACACTCGCCTTTATGAAGTCATGCAAGAAAAAGATGCTATTTATATGAAAGCTGATTTCACAGACGAGGATGGGATAAAAGCAGCTGAATTAGAAGGTGAATTTGCCGAGTTAAATGGTTGGGAAGCTGAGTCAGAAGCAGCAATACTTCTTAAAGGACTGGGAATCGAAGAAGAACTTCATACAAAAAAGATGGCTGATTTAACTGGTTCTGAGAAGGTAAAAGTCCTTCTTGCTCAAGCGTTATTTGGAAAACCAGATGTGTTACTTTTGGATGAACCAACAAACCACTTGGACATTAAAGCCATCCAGTGGCTCGAGGAGTTCCTCATCAACTTCGAAAATACAGTTATTGTCGTATCGCACGACCGTCATTTTTTGAATAAAGTCTGTACTCATATCGCTGATTTAGACTTTGGAAAGATCCAAATTTATGTCGGTAACTATGACTTCTGGTATGAATCAAGCCAATTAGCGCTGCGAATGGCCCAAGACCAAAATAAGAAAAAAGAAGAGAAAATTAAAGAATTGCAGGCTTTCATTGCTCGCTTTAGTGCTAATGCTTCTAAATCGAAACAAGCGACATCACGTAAAAAATTGCTTGATAAAATTCAATTAGATGATATTAGACCTTCTTCCCGTAAATATCCGTATGTTGGTTTTACACCGGAGCGCGAAATCGGAAACGATTTATTGAGAGTTGAAGGCATTTCGAAAACAATTGATGGTGTAAAAGTACTTGATAATATTAGCTTCATCATGAATAAGGATGATAAAATCGCCCTTGTTGGAACAAATGAATTAGCCAAAACTACGCTTTTTAAAATACTAATGGGAGAGATGGAGCCTGACAGCGGAAGCTTTAAATGGGGAGTCACGACCTCTCAAGCTTATTTTCCAAAGGACAATTCACAATACTTTGAGAACAGTGATCTCACTTTAGTTGATTGGTTGCGCCAATTCTCACCGAATGACCAAAGTGAAAGTTTCTTGCGTGGATTTTTAGGAAGAATGTTGTTCTCTGGAGAAGAAGTTCTCAAAAAAGCAAGCGTTCTATCAGGAGGAGAAAAAGTTCGTTGTATGCTTTCAAAAATGATGTTAAGCGGTGCTAACGTTTTACTTCTTGATGAGCCGACGAACCACCTAGATCTTGAATCCATCACTGCTTTAAATAACGGCTTAATTAATTATAAAGGCTCGATGATCTTCTCTTCCCATGACCATCAGTTTATCCAAACAATTGCCAACCGCATTATTGAATTAACACCAAGCGGAATGGTTGATAAACAAGTGACATATGATGAATATTTGGAAGATGAACAATTGCAAAAGCAAATTGCAGCCATGTATAACTAAAAAAACGGCTTTGCTCCTATCAAGTATAGGTTCAAAGCCGTTTTATGATTAACTTAACTGAATATCGGAAAAATGCTGATAAACACTGACCCGTTTATCGAAGGTAAGAAATTGCGTTACTTCATTTGGGACGATTACCGTTTTTATGCCAGCTTCAATAGCAGCTATACTACCATTCGCAGAATCTTCGATTGCAAGTGTTTCATGAGGCAGAACATCAAGCTCCTCCAACGCTTTAAGATAAAGTTCAGGGTTTGGTTTGACTTCAGATACATCATCCTTCGTTTTTATAACAGAGAAGGAGTCTCTTACCTTTACATGTTCTAATATATCTTCAATCCATTTTCGCGGAGAACTTGATGCAATTCCGACCTTCAAATTCATTGATTTCGCCTGTTTTATTAAATCGGCAGCGCCCTCTCTAAGTACAAGCTGGTCTTTTTGTTCCATGATCTTGCTTTTTATCTCCATTTCTAATTCAGTAAAATCAATTGTCGTTTTTGTTTGGGAATGAACATACGAATATAACGCCTCATCTGTTGTCCCTATTACTTTAGCAAACTCCTCTAACGGTAAATGAACTTCATATTTTTCCAGCAATACGTCTTTATACATTTTATACCACAACGTCTCTGTATCTACTAAAGTTCCATCAAAATCAAAAATGATCGCTTTAATCATTCAGAAAATCCTCCTTCTAAATAACATCAAAACACTTTTTCATTTTAACAAACTGCGAACTGGTTTTAAATCGATTGTTTCCATTATACTAAAAAGCATAGTATTTCATTAACGATATCGGAGAGGATTTCTTAAAACGCTTTATTATGTGACGCATTCATTATTTTTGAATCAATTGGATTTGAACATCTTTTTAAGCTCAATGATAAAAAATTTATGCCCATATCTTTTTCTTCCCTTATTTCGTTATTAGTCATGAGAGGTGCTAAAGGAGTGAAATGCATGCCAATGAATAGAAATATATCTGTGATGAGTGAAAAGCAAAAAGAAATTAATGAAACCTTAAGAAATCTCTATAAGGGGTTACAACCATACTGCCGCTTTTTAACGCGAAACAAATGGGATGGAGACGATCTTGCACAGGAATCTTTAGTGCGAGCTGTGCAAAATTATCCAGTTTCTCAATTACATCCATCATTACTAAAAAAAAATTGCGTTTCACTTTTGGATTGATATGATGCGCAAAAAAAAGATAATCGAGGTCGAATGGAGCTGCGATCAGCATAGTGAAGCAACTATCGATCCGTCAGCAACCTTGGAGACAGTGCAAAAGCTGCTGGAAAAATTAACACCGAAGCAGGCTGTCATTTTCTTTTTACATGAAGCGTTTTTATTTCGCATAAAGGAAATTGCTGAACTATTAAACATGACGGAAACAGGAGTTAAAGCGATTTTATACAGAGCGAGAAGACGTTTGGAAAAAGGCAACACAGCAGAAAATGACCCGAATTCGTTAAGCGAGAAGGATACTTCCGTACTTATCGAATTAATGTACCAATCTTTATTGGAAGAAGAGCCGCATGTTTTAATCGAACACCTTCCACATCTTCCTATGTTCACTCAAACAGAAGCACTATTCAGAACGAAGCATCATAACTCCCCTCTCCATATTTTTAGGATGGCAGCTTAAATTAAGGGAGGAAAATATTTTGACAACTATACCTTACGTCATTGAACAAACGAATCGAGGAGAACGATCTTACGATATCTATTCCCGATTATTAAAAGACCGAATCATCATGATCGGACAGCAAATTGATGATCAATTAGCCACCAGTGTGATTGCACAGCTATTATTTCTTGAATCAGAAAATCCGCAAAAAGACATTTCTCTTTATATTAACAGCCCTGGTGGTTCAACTACTGCTGGTTTTGCCATTTTTGATACAATGCAGTTGATAAAACCAGATATTAACACGATTTGCATTGGAATGGCTGCATCCTTTGGAGCGATATTGCTGCTTGCAGGCACAAAAGGAAAAAGGTATGCTTTGCCAAACAGCGAAGTAATGATCCATCAACCTCTCGGAGGAGCGCAAGGGCAAGCAACAGAAATCGAGATTTCCGCTAAAAGAATCTTAAAATTAAAAGAACATGTAAATCAGATCATTTCAGAACGCACAGGCCAACCAATAGAAAAGGTTGCTAAAGACAGTGACCGGGACTATTTTATGAACGCCAAAGAAGCACTGGAATACGGAATTATTGATGAAATAATTCAGAAATAGAATGAAAATAAAGACCATCCGTTATGATCTGCACCGCTAATTGTTAGCTACATCTCTAACCTTTGTGGTGCAGTTGATCATCACGGATGGTTTTTTTATCTTTATGAATGACGCTTTTTAGTCTTTTTACGTGCTGAAGATACACTTTTACCGTCGAGTTCAGTATTTGTTGTCCCTTGACCTTCCACTTGGCTAGAATTTAAACCAACGGTTGACGGATCTGCTTTCCGTTTTGTCATTTACATAACACCTCCATTGTTTACCTTCTCATGTTCAACATTTTTTATTCATTAAACTTTTTATATCTTGCAACAGAGAAGGACGGGTGAATATTATTTTGTGCTCTAACCCATTCTACTAATTGGAGGAGGTGTGAAGATGGCGAAAATTGGCGTGGAAGATTCTCTAACCAATATTCAAGATGCTCTTCGTGAAAAAGGTTATGATGTTGTTCAACTAAGTCAGGAGTCTGATGCGAGAGGATGCGACTGTTGTGTCGTAACAGGAATTGATTCAAATGTGATGGGAATGAACGATACAATCATCCCAGGTCCTGTTATCGAAGCTAACGGTCTAACCGCAGATGAAGTATGTGAAAAAATAGCACAAAATCTTAAATAATTCAAACGGATAACTAATTAATAGTCTTTACTGGCTGTAGACAAATTCAAAGATTTTCGAGTTTGTCTACAGCTTTTTTTGTTTTTTTACATGCATTCCCCCTTTCCGATCACTGTTCTCATAAATTTAAAGATAAACGAATCAGTTTTTAGACAAGTTCTCACTACCGTCATGCATATAGTAGTAGTGGACAACTTATAAAGGGGGATCTCCAATGCAATTCATTGTATTGAAAAAACGCTCTATCTTATTATTTGTACTCATTTTTGTTACCATCGCTGCAAGTTCTATTTGGCTGCTCTTCTCAAGGGAAACAGTCACCACTACCGCTCAAGGAGAACAGCTCAGAGATATACATCTCGTTACGACCGAATTTAAAACAAAAACAGACGATGGGAAGGAAATTGAAGCGTACCGATGGGACCCAGGAACCATTTATGTTGGCAAAGATGAAAAAGTTCTGCTTCGGTTATACGGTGTAAACGGCCATGAACATCCTTTTATTATTGAGGGCACAGATATTAAAGGTGTTGTCAAAAAAGGCGAAGAAACAACAGTGGAACTCCAGCTTAAAGAAGAAGGAGTCTACCGCCTAGTCTGCTTAACCCATCCAGATATGGGTAGCAATGGTCCAATGATTGCTAATATTGTCGTTGATTAGAAATTACGATGGGAGAGAGATGTATTTCTTCTCCCTCTTCTATTCTTCATTGCCTCCTCTTCTTCTTTCCACTTGATTTCATAAAATCTCCAATATTTTATTAACTTATATTACGTTTTTAACGTTACAATAATAGCAATGAACTTTATTTTTATATAACAGCTTCTATAAACCATTAGAAAGTTATAGTACAGATTCATATTTTCCCAGTTTGAATAAAATTTAAATATTGATGAAATCCTTTTGTTCACAATAAATTCACGAAAATATCATTTACATGTGATGATATTCACATAAAATCTGTTATACTTTAAATATAGTTAAATTGTATCAACTGTTATATTAACAAATAAAAATGACAGAGGTGTTTTTTTATGATGGAACAGTGGAAAGGATTTGCAAAAGGAAGATGGCAAGAAGAAGTGAATGTACGTGACTTTATTTTAAGGAACTTTACGCCATATGAAGGTGAAGACAGCTTTTTGGAAGGACCAACAGAAGCGACCTCTAAATTGTGGGAACAAGTTATGGATTTAACGAAGCAGGAACGTGAAAACGGCGGCGTTCTTGATATGGATACGAAAATCGTATCTACCATTACTTCTCATGGACCAGGATATTTAAATCAAAACTTAGAAAAAATCGTCGGCTTCCAAACAGACAAACCTTTCAAACGCTCTTTGCAGCCATTCGGCGGCGTAAGGATGGCAAGTCAAGCTTGCGAATCATACGGTTATGAAATGGATAAAGAAGTAGAAAGAATTTTTACTGACTATCGTAAAACCCATAATCAAGGTGTTTTCGATGCGTATACTGCTGAAATGAGACTTGCTCGTAAAGTAGGAATCATTACCGGTTTACCTGATGCATATGGAAGAGGTCGAATTATCGGTGACTATCGCCGTGTCGCCCTTTACGGGGTAGACTTCCTAATGGAGCAGAAGCTAAATGATTTTAATAATATGACTTCTGTTATGAGTGAGGACGTGATTAGACAGAGAGAAGAATTATCTGAGCAATATCGCGCTTTAAAAGAATTAAAAGAACTAGCGAAAAGTTACGGTTTTGACATTTCTAAACCTGCTCAAAATGCGACGGAAGCTTTCCAATGGCTCTATTTTGGATATTTAGCGGCAGTAAAAGAGCAAAATGGTGCAGCGATGAGCTTAGGACGAGTGTCTACATTCTTAGATATCTATATTGAAAAGGATTTAGAAAATGGTGTTCTAACTGAACAAGAGGCGCAAGAATTAGTCGATCATTTTGTAATGAAGCTACGTCTTGTCAAATTTGCTCGCACACCTGATTATAATGAATTATTCTCTGGAGACCCTACTTGGGTAACAGAATCTATCGGGGGCATGGCAATGGATGGCCGCCCGCTTGTGACAAAGAACTCATTCCGCTTCTTGCACACATTAAGAAACCTTGGTCCTGCTCCAGAACCTAATTTAACTGTATTATGGTCCACTCAGCTTCCTGAGAATTTTAAAAAGTTCTGTTCAAAGGTTTCGATTGAAACAAGTGCGATTCAGTATGAAAACGATGATATTATGCGTCCGGAGTACGGCGATGATTACGGTATTGCCTGTTGTGTATCTGCCATGGAAATCGGAAAGCAAATGCAATTCTTCGGAGCCCGTGCTAACTTAGCAAAAGCTCTTCTATACGCCATTAACGGCAACAAAGATGAGAAGCAGAAAGTTCAAGTTGGACCAGCCACTTCCCCAATTACTTCAGAAATTTTAAATTATGATGAAGTAATGGAAAAATTTGATCAAACGATGGAATGGCTTGCTGGGTTATATATTAATACTCTAAACATCATTCATTATATGCATGACAAGTATAGTTATGAACGCATTGAAATGGCACTTCATGACACAGAAATTTTACGGACGATGGCAACAGGAATTGCCGGATTAAGTGTTGTTGCCGATTCATTAAGTGCCATTAAATACGCTCAAGTAAAAGTAATTCGCGATGAAAATGGCTTAGCGGTAGATTTTGAAATTGATGGTGATTTCCCTAAATACGGAAATAACGATGACCGTGTTGACAGCATCGCCGTAAATATTGTTGAAAGATTCATGAAGAAATTACGCAAACACCCTACTTATCGTAATTCTCTTCATACGATGTCTATCCTGACCATTACATCAAATGTCGTTTATGGTAAAAAGACTGGTAACACTCCAGATGGACGTCGCGCTGGCGAGCCATTTGCTCCAGGAGCCAACCCAATGCATGGACGTGATACCAAGGGCACATTAGCATCCCTTTCTTCTGTCGCAAAATTACCGTACAGCTACGCGATGGATGGTATTTCTAACACATTCTCCATTGTACCTAAAGCATTAGGGAAAGAGGATGAAAGCCGCGTCAACAACCTTGTTAGCATATTAGATGGATACGCTGTAAAACAAGGGCATCATTTAAATGTCAACGTGTTTAACAGAGAAACATTATTAGATGCAATGGAACATCCTGAGGAATATCCACAGTTAACCATTCGTGTGTCTGGTTACGCAGTAAACTTTATTAAATTAACAAGAGAACAACAATTAGATGTCATTAATAGAACATTCCACGGTTCTTTGTAATTAAATCGTAGAGGAGTTGATTCATAACTCCTCTTTCAAAAAATTTTGAGCATGCGATAAAACGTGCTTTCCTAATTTGAAGGGAGATTAATCATCATGAACGGAAACATTCATTCAATCGAAACTTTTGGAACTGTTGATGGGCCAGGGATCCGCTACGTCATTTTCACACAAGGATGCCTTCTTCGCTGCCAGTTTTGCCATAATGCCGATACTTGGGAAATAGGAATTGGTAAGCAAATGTCTGTTTCCGAAATCATCGATGATTTAAAATCCTATTTACCATTCATTGAAGCATCTGGAGGAGGAATTACCGTTTCTGGCGGAGAACCACTTCTACAAATTCCATTTTTAATCGAATTATTTAAAGAATGTAAAAAATTAGGGATTCATACGACAATCGATTCTTCTGGCGGCTGCTTTTCGCATGCAGAACAGTTTCAGACGAATTTGCAAGAACTCCTTCAGTATACAGATTTAATTTTGCTGGATTTAAAGCATATCGACAGAAAGAAACATAAAAAACTTACTGGAATGGCTAATGACCATATTCTTGAGTTCGCTAAGTATTTATCGGCACATGAAATACCAGTATGGATTCGACATGTTCTTGTTCCGACAATCACAGATGATATCGATGACTTAAAACAATTAAGTGAATTTATCGGCACACTAAAAAATGTGCAAAAAGTCGATGTTCTACCCTATCATCAGCTTGGTGTCTATAAGTGGGAAGCTCTTGGCATGGAATATCCATTAAAGGGCATCGAACCACCTAGTAAGGAAAGTACGGCTTTTGCTCAAAAAATATTGAACGAAAAGCTAACATCAGAATAAAAACAGAGGGAGCGCCATCCAAATTTTTAAGTGCAAATTGTTCCTAAGATGGATGCAAATCTGTTTTCCCTTCGTGCTCAGCATCGTATAAACAAAAATAGGCAAGTTCAAAACGATAAAGAAACCTCCAGTACTAATCTAGCACCGGAGGTTTTCATCGTTGGGAGGAGCCTGAAAATGGTTAGGCTTTAGCTGATTGCAAAAGACTAGATCACTCATTAAATTCACAATAAACAATATTTATAACTTCCGAAACCTTAAAAAATGACCGTTGCCGATTTATGCGACAATGGGGATTTCTTAAGGTTATTATTATCCTCTGTCCAAGCCTACTCACAAATTCTTTTCTGCTAACTTTGAGCGTTTATTAAAGAAATTACTGCCATTTGTGATTAAGATTACTTAGCTCTTCGCTAATTATTTCCACCATTGATCAAACATTGTTGCTGGGAGCTGCCTTTTATGCTCTGTTAAAAGATAACGCTCTTCTATTTTCTTTGCTACTTCCTCTGATACTTCTTTTCCTTCTAAATAATCGTCTAATTGATCATACGTGATTCCAAGTTCCGTTTCATCAGCTTGCCCAGGTGTTTGATCAAGTAAATCCGCTGTCGGGACTTTCAAGTAAATGCTCTCATCAGCACCCAATTCTTTTAAAAGAGCTTTTCCTTGACGTTTTGTCAAACCTGATAATGGCAGTAAATCGGCCCCACCATCGCCATACTTTGTAAAAAATCCAGTAACAGCTTCTGCCGCATGATCAGTGCCAATAACTAAAAGATTAGCTTGTCCGCCAATCGCGTATTGGGCTATCATTCGCATTCGTGCTTTCACATTTCCTTTATGATAATCCCTTAATTCTTCTCCTTCGATACTCCTATCATATTCAACTTTGACGGCATCAACCGCATCCTTCACATTAAACGAGTAAGATTCATCAGGCCGAATAAACCTCAAAGCCTTTTGTGCATCATCTTCGTCCTTTTGCACACCGTAAGGAAGACGAACAGCAACAAACTTCACAGAAAATCCTTCAGTTCGTAGTTGCTCAACAGCAAGCTGTGCCAAGCGACCAGCTAATGAAGAATCCTGTCCACCACTTATCCCTAACACAAAACCGTTTGCCTTCGTTTTCTTTAGATACTCTTTAAGAAAATGAACTCGTTTTGTAATTTCCTCTTTAGGTTCTATTGCTGATTGAACGGATAGTTCCTTTATAATTCGCTGTTGTAGCTTTCTCACATGACTCTCCTCCTTATATCGTTGTTAAAGCTTTTTTTAGTACATCGTCCAGTATTTTAAATGGTACCGAGTCCTCAATTAAAAGTTCCTTATTTTAAAAAAGCGTCCTTTTTCAGCTTCGCTTGGACTTCTTGAATGTTCTTTATTTTATTGTCCCAACATTTTTGACTTAAATCGACAGGATATTCTTCTGGATTTAATGTCCTTTTATACTCTTCCCACAAGAGTTCAAGATTTTCATCAGCATAGCGTTGCATTTCCGAAATTGACGGAGACTGGTAAACAAGTTCTCCATCTGCAAAAATATCGTGATGCAATTCTTTCGCCACGAAGTTCGTAACAAATTTACTTACATAAGTGTGAACAGGATGGAACATTTTTAACGGTTCTTCTTCCTGCGGATTTTCATCCTCTAAGGCAATATAATCCCCTTCTGATTTATGATTAATGCTATTGATAATACGATACACCCTTTTTAAGCCTGGTGTTGACACTTTTTCTGGATTTCCACTGATTTTCATAGTATCCTGCATCACACCATTGTCATCTTCTATCGAAGCTAATTTATAAACAGCACCTAAAGCAGCCTGATCATAAGCTGTAATTAATTTTGTTCCGATCCCCCAAACGTTTATTTTCGCATCCTGTGCTTTTAAGTTCATGATCGTGTATTCATCTAGATCATTGGAAGCGACAATTTTCGCATTTGGGAATCCAGCCTCATCAAGCATTTTTCTTGCTTCTTTTGAAAGATATGCTAAGTCACCGCTATCCAAACGAATTCCGACAAAATTAATTTTATCGCCTAATTCCTTGGCAACCTTTATAGCATTTGGTACCCCTGATCTTAACGTATCATATGTATCAACAAGGAAGACACAGTTCTTATGACGACGTGCATATTTATGAAAAGCAGTGTATTCATCCTTATAAGCTTGAATTAACGAATGGGCATGCGTACCCGATACTGGAATACCAAATTTTTTACCAGCACGAACATTGGAAGTAGAATTAAAACCACCGATAAAAGCAGCTCTTGTCCCCCATATAGCAGCATCGAGTTCATGTGCTCTTCTCGTTCCAAATTCCATCGCTATTTCGTCACCAACAATATGCTTGATGCGAGAAGCTTTTGTTGCAATTAATGTTTGGTAATTCACAATGTTAAGCAGCGCCGTTTCAATTAATTGAGCTTCTGCCAAAGGAGCTTCAACGCGAATAAGTGGTTCATTGCCAAAAACAACTTCTCCTTCCACAACAGAACGGATATTCCCAGTAAAACGCAACGTTCTCAAATATTCGAGAAAGTCGTCTCCATAACCGGCCTCATTTTTCAAATATTCAAGATCACTCTCTGTAAAGCGAAATTGTTGGATATATTCAATTATTCGTTCAAGCCCTGCAAAAATGGCATAACCATTTCCAAATGGAAGCTTACGGAAGTAGACCTCAAAAACAGCTTTTCGATTGTGAATCCCATCTTCCCAGTATGTTTCAGCCATATTAATTTGATATAAATCTGTATGTAAAGTTAAGCTATCATCTTGATAGTGGTTACTCATAAACTTTGTCCTTCTTTCTTCTCCAATTCGATTGCCAAATAAAATATTTGAAAGCAATCGATTCATCATTAAAGCTATACGATTTTACCATTTAAACAACCTTTAATATGTTCCAACGCCCACCTATGTCCCACCTCATTAAAACTTGCAACAGCATTTTCATAAACAGTTATATTAAAACCTTTATTATATGCATCAACAGCAGTGTGCAACACACAAATATCTGTACAAACACCAACTAGATGTAATTCTGTAATTGCTCTTTCTCTTAATTTAATTTCCAGATCAGTTCCCGCAAAGGCGCTATATCTAGTCTTATCCATCCAATAAACATTTTCAAGCTCTTTGCTATCATGATAGAGCTTTTCTAAACCTCCGAACAAATCACGACCATTTGTACCTTCAATATTATGTGGCGGGAATAGCTTCGCTTCTGGATGATAACGGTCATCTCTTTTATGTAAGTCGATAGCAAAGACAACCAATTCACCTTGGTTAATAAATTCCTCTGTTATTTTTGTAATTTCTCTTTCTATTTTCTCGCCTGGCTCTCCACAAGGTAGAGCTCCAGTCACAAAGTCAACAGTATAATCGATATTTATTAACGCTTTTTTCAAAGCTTTCCCTCCCCAAATATGTTTTGTAAATCATTTTAACGTATTTAAGAAATTTTCACAATCATTCCTCACTAACGATAATTGGATTGACAAATATTTCTGTAAACCTTATAGTCTATATGTAAACCAAATTTATAAATAAGTTAACATTTGAAAGGAGCATATGATGAGTAAGGAACAGATCAAATTAAGATCCATGATTTTAACAGCTCTTTTTGCAGCAATCATTGGAATTATGGCACAGTTAACCATTCCGCTCCCACTTGTTCCCATTACTGGACAAACATTAGCAATTGGGTTGGCCGCAACTATTTTAGGTTCAAAATATGGAACTTTATCCGTTCTCTTGTATTTAGTAATTGGTTCTGCAGGAGTTCCTGTTTTTGCTGAGTTCTCTGCAGGAGTTTCAAAACTTATCGGACCGACAGGAGGATTTTTAGTTGGATTTCTTCCTGCTACTTTTATCATGGGGATATATTTAGAAAAGTTTGGCTTTACTTTTAAACATGCACTTATCGCTAATATCATGGGGATGTTCATCACCTTATTTTTTGGGACAATGTGGTTAAAGATTTCAGCAGATTTATCTTGGGTTGCTGCTTTTGCCAGTGGCTTTACACCATTTTTGCTAGTTGGAATCATCAAAGCTGGACTTGCTTCATGGATCGGTATTCTTATTAGAAAACGATTGATTCAAGCGAAACTGCTTTTTACAGCAAAAACGGATATGCAACGCTCTCTTTAAGATTTTAAAAGGAATAAACGCGTGATCTAGATAAAGTATGAAACCTTTGCCAAAGTAAATCGTATAAATAGTTAAGTTGCATTTACATCTTTCACCTCTTATACTGAAAGATAGTGCTTCTCATTATCGAGGTGAACTTATGCTAGAATCCTTGTTTGATTTTATTAGCCTTTCGGCACTTTATACGATGTATGCCGGCTTATTCCTTATTTTGCTCGATCTAATTTGGATCTGGAATATCGAATATCAATTTATCGCTTCCCAGCAACTAGATAATGAACATGGATTGCTTCCTGTTGGCACCCATCTTTTCAATGCAAATCCATCCTTTCATTATATCTTGATTTGGGTTATGAGATATATTAGAAAAAAAACAGGAACTCCAGATGAGGACGACAGTCGCGCTATTTCATTATTAATAGCAGACTAGTACTCATACTGGAGGTTCAGAATGAAATATAAATTAAAAATATTAGTTGTTTTATTATTTACGGTTATCTTTTTATCTGCTTGTTCTGCACAGAACGGAAATAGTGAAGGTTTCTTTCACACTTTTCTTGTCGTGCCTTTTGAAAATTTAATTCATACAACTGCCAATTTATTTGGAGGGAATTTCGGTTTATCGATTATTTTTATTACATTGATTATTCGGCTTATCCTTATGCCAATGATGCTTAAACAAACGAAAAAGCAACGGGCTATGAAAATAAAAATGGATGCGATGAAACCGGAGCTTGATGCCATTCAAACAAAGTTAAAGAAAACAAAAGACGTAGCAGAACAACAAAAGCTTCAGCAAGAAATGTTTGCTCTATATAAAAAACATAATGTTAATCCATTATCGATAGGATGCTTGCCTCTCTTAATTCAAATGCCTATTCTGATCGGATTCTATTATGCAATAAGAGGTTCTGCTGAAATAGCCAGCCATTCTTTCTTATGGTTCAGCCTTGGACAACCGGACATTTGGCTAACAGCGATTGCTGGTATTGTTTACTATTTGCAGTTTAAAGTTTCCTTAGCAAATATGCCGAAAGAACAGCAAAAGCAAATGAAAATAATGGGCTTACTTTCACCAGTGATGATCGTTTTTGTTTCATTAAATGCTCCAGCTGCTCTTCCCCTCTATTGGGCTATTGGAGGAGGCTTTCTAATTATCCAAACTTTAATAGCAAAATTTTTATATAAAAAAGAGGAATCGATTGCTGTCACAAACCAACAATAAATTAAGAGGGTGTCTTTCAGACATCCTCTTAATTTATTGCCAAGACATAGCCATAAAAAGCCAGCAGCACACCAATTAGGTACGTAATTCCTATATAAAGAACTCCTGTAAAGATGCGTTTTTCATTTAACAGTTGCATTGCTTCTACATTCATTGTAGAAAAGGTGGTAAAGGCTCCCAAAAAACCAACACCAAATAATGAATATATATGTTCTGAAGCTCCTGCAAATAAGTATCCAAGAAAAAAGGAGCCGATTAGATTGACAATTAAGGTTCCTAGTGGTAATTTTGTTAGCTTTAGCCTTTTTACAACATTTCCAATCCAAAATCTACTTATCGCACCGAAGAAGCCACCAACCGCAACCAATCCCCATCCGATCATTAAGAATCCACCTGCTTATGCCCAATTTTTAACCCTGCGTATCCAAAAAAGAGACCACCAATCATACTAATCGTGACGTATAAGAATAGAGCCATGATCGCATCATTTTCCCATAAAAATAAAACATCTACACTTAATGTCGATAAGGTGGTAAAAGAACCAATCATTCCTGTTCCAATTCCTCTAGCTAACGAAGGATTCGTCTGATAAAGTATATGAGAAGTGAACCATCCTAAAAAGAAGGCTCCTACTAAATTTACTGCGACGGTACCGTATGGAAAAGCATTTCCAAAGAAATAGAGCGTTATCAATGAAATGAAATATCGCAATAAACTTCCAACCGCCCCACCAATCCCGACATATAAATAAGCCTTCAATATATATCCACCTCTATGTTGAAATAAAAACATCACAATTCCATCAATTATTCATTCTAAAATATCATAATATATTTTAACATCTTCTAGACAATATATTTTCTTTATTTCATCGATTGTCAACCCTTTATAAACGTCCTTCATGTGTTCTCTTTATCTGCTTCATAGATATTTCCCGCATTAATTCTTATATATTGAATCAAATTATTAAAACCATATTATTGATTTTGCTCCTAGAGAACATGAACAAAAAGTAAACAAAAAAACTGCGATTTTTATAAATGCGCAGTTTTTTATGTACAATTTAATAGTCATTTTATTATTCTTATCGGTCCTAGATGAATATCTGTTTCCATATAAAATAACAACTTTACTTATGAAATTTCCTCAAAATAATCCTTATAAAACCCACCAACTTTTCCACTATTGTCGACAATAAAATAAAATTCCTCTGTTTCATTTTTAACTTTATAAGACTGGCCGACTGTTAACGCACGATTGACGATATACTTTTCAGCATTTGTATGAATGCATTTGACCATTTTGATTGTATCCGAATTATTCCAAGTTAGATGTCTCATTCTATACTCCTTCATCGTTTATTACTACATTATTATAGGAAATTTACTTGGAGTGGTGCAACCTTTTTTGATAATGAAGATACTTTTCTCAAAACAATTGCTTATTCGAAAACAAACAGAGAAAAGAAGGCTGTTCTTCATTAAAAAATTTCAGCAATAGGCTCATGCCCAAAACCACTATACACACAACAACAACCTTAATGAGTTAGCTTTTTTCTTATTTTCATGATTTTACCTTCATCAAAAGTGAAGAGTTCGCCTGTAAAAACATTTTTTAAGGTTACATATGTTTTTTCGCAAATTGTATCAAGCCTTATAAATTCAAGAAATTGATAACATTTATTTTCGTACACCACTTCATAATAGCTATTTTCAGTAAATGTCTTCATAAAGAGTACCTTCTTTCTGAGATGGTGTTAATCTTTTTTACCACCCTAATGCTTGCTTAAAACATTTTTCTCAGAAAAAATCACAATTTACACCCGAGTCTGACAAGTTCTTCCTCCAATTTCTGATAATATCCTTGGCTCACTCTCCCTTTTGAGCCTCGCAGAATTTCTTTTGCATAGTGAAGTGGTGGAGCCAACTCTGGTTGTTTCTCATATACATGAAAGGTTAAAACGTCTGGAATCAGTTTTTCACCTATTTTCACATCAACAAGTGTAGGTCGATACCATCCAAGGTTAAAACCCTCCCTATCAAAAAGATAGTATATTCCTTGAAAAGGAATATTATATAAGATCCCTTCCGTTACACCACCATCTTCAATAATATCAGCGCGTCCTCCATCATTTGCGCTAAATAAATATTTCATAGAATAGCCTTCCAGTGTACAAGCTCCTTCCACTTTTTCAAAAAAATGAGCGACTTCTGCTTTCTCAAATCTTTCGACATCCATACAAGAGCCGTAAGCAAAATAATAAATGGAAGCTGGTTTTTGGTTTAATAACTGATATAACTTCCAATCTCCATGAGGGATCAGTTCCTTACCTAAACCTTCCTGTTTCTCTATGTAGACAAAGCCTGAATACTCTCCTATATCCGTAAAGATTTGTGCTTCCACTCGCTCATATAGATTATCTTCCCTGTTAGCCTTATAGTCTTCCAGATGATCCAATTTCGAAAGGATCGTTTGATCAATTTCATACAATTCTCCATATACTTTCCCTTGTTCCGAGCACTTCAGCGCTGGGTAACCATAACCAGTATCAAATAGCTCTCCATATGTCCACGCTTGTTGAGCAATAGGAACAGCGTTTTTTAATAGCCCATGATTTCCTTCATGTTTCCTTAATGTGCCGTATACAAAAACCTTCACCTCAACGACTCCTTTAATATTAAGACTTTTTTGACATCTCTATTTTAACTGAAGGGATTCCGTTTGTCTTACAAAGTCTATTAATTCCAGAACAACTCTATCAAGCTTCGGATATGGTTGCGTCCCTTTTTTCTCTTTAAGTTTGAATACTTATATGAAGTTTGCCTAAGTTCAATCACTTTTATTTTCGCCAGTTCTGTATAGATATAGTAGTCATAATTCATTTCTCCATCCCCCCTTATACATCCATCATACCTTTACATCACTTCATCTACATTGGGAGTAAGAACGAACAGATCTCCACCTATAGGTTGAATAAATTTCAGACTACATTATTTTTCGAAAATTTCGCGAAATGTCTTTTCAAAGGAGCAAAGATCCTTTACAATGAATAAACATAGATTTACAATCCTTTTACCTGGAGGTATGCACAATGAAGATTATGAGTAATGAATTGTTAATCGTCTCGTATCGTGATGCATTGAAGTCGGAAAAGGATAAGGAATGGGCAAAAATTTTGAAAGATGAAATTAGAAAACGTGGATTAAAGCCTTTTAAGGACTAAAAGTGATAATGAATAATATTTTGGAAACCAAAAACAGCCACCGTGCACTTTGCACTAGTGGCTGTTTTTTATATAATGCTTATTCAAATATTAATGATTCAGGATCCTCGATAAGTTCTTTAATTCGCTTTAAAAATGTAACTGCCTCTTTGCCATCAACGATGCGATGATCATAAGAAAGGGCAATATACATCATCGGACGGTTCTCCATCCTTTCCTCATCAATGGCAACTGGACGAAGTTTTACCGAATGCATGCCTAAAATTCCAACCTGTGGTCCATTTAAGATTGGTGTGGAGAGCAAAGAACCGAACACTCCTCCATTTGTAATCGTAAAGGTACCACCTTGCAGATCAGTAAGGGCCAGTTTGTTTTGACGTGCCTTATCAGCAAGCGCTAAAATATCTTTTTCAATTTCCGCAAAACTCTTTCGGTCTGCTTCCCGTACAACCGGAACCACAAGTCCCTCCGGAGCGGAAACAGCTATTCCAATATCATAAAACTTTTTCAGAACAATTTCATCACCTTGTATTTCAGCGTTCAATAGCGGTGATTTCTTTAATGCAGCAACGACCGCTTTTGTGAAAAATGACATAAAACCTAACTTTACATCATTTTCTTCCAAAAATTTATCTTTCCGGCGCTTACGCAAATTTAATACATTTGTCATATCAACTTCGTTAAAAGTAGTCAGCATTGCCGCTGTATGCTGCACTTCCACTAAGCGATTAGCAATCGTTTGCCGTCTGCGGGACATACGAATTCGTTCCACCGGCTTATCATCGCTTACCATCTCTTGCCTTACTGCAGGCGCTGGTGTTGGAACCGATGTAGCAGCGCTCGGTTGACCATGTTGAAATCCTTGAACATCTTGTGCACGTACACGGCCTAACGGATCAACTGTTGGAACCTGGCTCAAATCAAGTCCTTTTTCTCTTGCTAGTTTCCGTGCCGATGGAGATGCGATCGGGCGCTCCTTCTTTTCTTCTTTGAATGTTGAATTTGATTGCTCTTGTACATTTTCTTCAGCGTTTTTTTCCTGAACAGAGACAGGAGCTGGTTCCTCTCCCTCCTCTGAAACGATAGCAATCACTTCTCCAACATTAACGGTATCCCCTTCATTATATTTCATTTCAGTCAAGACCCCACTGTAGTCCGAGATGATTTCAACATTGACCTTATCAGTTTCTAATTCAACTAAATAGTCGCCTTTTTCAATTTTGTCGCCCACTTTTTTTAGCCATCCAGCTACAGTTCCTTCTGTAATTGATTCTGCTAACTCTGGAATTCGAATTTCCGCCACCTTAATTTCCTCCTTCTTCAAAAACGGGTGATTACTTTATCAATAATACATGCTTGCTCCATTTTGTGAACATCAGGATCTCCCTCAGCCGGACTTGAACGACGACGGCGACCAACATAGCGCACCTCTATATCGCTTGCCGCTATCTCTTTAATACGAGGTTCAACAAATGTCCACGCTCCCATGTTTTTCGGTTCTTCTTGGACCCAAACAATTTCTTTTACATTCGGAAGGCTATCCAAAACCATTTTCAGACTTTCCATTGGAAAAGGATAAATTTCTTCCACACTGACCACATGGAGCCATTCCGTATTTTCCACAGTATCTAGCTGTTCAAGAAGATTGATAACCATTTTCCCTGTTCCTAAAACTACGCGCTCGACCTTATCGGCCTCTTGCCCGATCGCTTTATGCTCAATAATTGAATGGAATTCTCCTTCACTTAGGGCACTCGGATGTGATGCTACTCTTGGGTTTCGCAGCAAGCTTTTTGGCGTCATGATGACAAGAGGGCGAACCTCTTCTTTATTTAAAATCGCTGCCTGCCTTCTTAAAATATGAAAATACTGTGCAGCAGAAGTTAGGTTAGCAACAGTCCAGTTATTTTCCGCAGCCAGCGTTAAAAATCTTTCCATACGGGCGCTAGAATGCTCTGGTCCTTGGCCCTCGTATCCATGAGGTAAAAGGATTACGAGTCCCGATTTTTCTCCCCACTTCGCCCTTCCTGAAGAAATAAATTGGTCAAAAATAACTTGTGCCGCATTTGAAAAATCACCAAATTGCGCTTCCCATAAAACTAATGTTTCAGGTGCGAAAACATTGTATCCGTATTCAAAACCTAGCACGGAACCTTCTGACAACGGACTGTTGTAGACACTAAAAGAAGCCTTCGCATCTGATAACCGATGCAATGGAGAGAATTTTTCCCCTGTATTCTGATCATATAAAACGATATTTCGATGAGCAAATGTACCACGCTCTGAATCCTGACCTGAAAGGCGCACAGGAGTTCCATCGGCAATTATGGAGGCAAAGGCAAGAGTCTCGGCTAAGCCCCAATCGACTTTTCCATTATCTTTAAATGCATCTAGACGTCTCTTTAAAATTCTACTTAATTTACTAAATACTTGAAATCCTTCCGGCCATTGCAAAAGCTCTTCGTTCATTTTCTTTAACTTTTCAAGAGGCACCCCTGTTTTCATCTTAGAAATCCCTTTTTCAACCGTTTCAGGAGGTTTTGGATCTCCCTCTTTCTCCTCTTTTTCCGGAACCTTTGCATATGCTTCCTGAAGTCTAGTAAGTACTTCACGTTCGAGCTGTTCAAGCTCGCCCTGAGAAAGAATGTTCTCCTGAAGTAATTTTTGTGCGTACAGTTCCTTCACAGTCGGATGCTTTTGAATTAGTTGGTACATTAACGGATTTGTCGTCATCGGTTCATCCATTTCATTATGACCAAACCTACGATAGCCAACGAGATCAATTAAAACATCTTTTTTAAACGTTTCGCGATATTCACAAGCAAATTGGGCTGCTGCTAATACCGCTTCTGGATCATCGGCATTAACATGTAAAATCGGCATTTCATAGCCTTTAGCTAAATCGCTCGAATACCGTGTTGAACGAGAGTCCATTCTCTCAGTAGTAAAACCGATCAAATTATTGGCAATGACATGAATCGTACCACCTGTACGATATCCTTTTAAGCGGCTTAAATTTAACGTTTCAGCTACTATTCCTTGTCCAGGAAATGCGGCATCACCGTGGACAAGAATGGCTAACGCTGAGCTTAAGTCTTCTTTCGGATAGCCCTTGTCTGTGCGATCATCTTGCGCAGCACGGGTAAACCCTTCCACTACAGCTCCAACAAATTCAAGGTGACTCGGATTATTCGCTAATGTTATTCTCGCTTTGCGTTGATTCTTCTCAGGTAATTCACGATTAAGACCAAGATGATATTTAACATCTCCTGTCCAACCAAAGTTAATTCCAATTGAGCCTTCTGAAGGCACTAGTTCTTTGTTTGGCGCATGCTGAAACTCTGCAAAAATCATTTCATATGGCTTTCCTAAATTATGAGCAAGAACGTTCAAGCGCCCTCTATGAGCCATTCCGATGTTAATTGTTGAAGCACCGTTCTCAACCGTTTCCAAAATAATTTCATCAATTAATGGAACCAATGTGTCCAAGCCCTCTATAGAAAAGCGTTTTTGGCCAACGAAGGTTTTATGGATAAATTTTTCAAATTCCTCGACCTCTGTTAAGCGCTGCAACAACTTTTTCTTTTTATCAGCAGTTAATGATGGAAGCAGACTCCCACTTTCAATTTTGTTGCGAATCCACATTTTTTCTTGATTATTATTAACATGTCGGATTTCAAAAGCAATTTTCCCGGTGTATACCTTTTTCAAGTACTCAATAGCTTCATAACCATTTTTTAGATGGTGTGGAATATCCGTTGAGATAAAATGAGCTGGTATTTCCTCTAAATCTTGTTTCGTTAGTCCGTAATAATCCATTTCAATTAGTTCTTTATCAGGTTCTTGATTTTTCAACGGATAAATATCAGCTGCTAAATGGCCATAGCCCCTGACTTTGTCAGCAAGATTGGCTGCTGCTAATATTTTTTCAATCGGTGTGCTAACTTGAATTACATTAGTTTGAGAATGTGCAATCTCACTCTTTTCTAATGTAGGTGGTCCATTTTCTGCGAAGTATGCTTTTATTTCTTCGTCCACTGAATCAGGATTTTCTAAATAGGCTTCATACATCTCAATGACATATCCTAAATTCGGTCCGTGAAATCCTTGCCATACTGGTCCTTGACCATCTGATGGCTTCCTCATGTGAAATACCTCCAAAATCTTTTAAGAAATTGATCACTTTATCCTCTTCTTCTCCATTCGGAAACTCAAATGTTAGAATAATATTATTTTTCAGAGGATATAACGTTTTCAAAGCTATTCTAACACGTTCATGTAAGAACTACAAAGGTTTTAACTGTGTAAATAGTAAAAACTTTCATTAGGCAATTACCTATTGTAATAAAATTTTAACACTCGTTTAAATTATTACATCATTGGATAAATTTCCTCATCAATAGGCAAATTATGAAAGAACTTAAATCAAGGAGATGAACGATGCGTGAATATTGGTCGTGCAAAGGAAATAGCAGAAAGTGCTGAAGTTCATAACGTCACTTATGAAGGACTTCCAGTTATCATCCAACATGTTGATGAACAAACAAAAACAGCGAGAATTTATTCGAAGCAAAATCCTGAATATGAGCAGAATGTCCCAATCTTAAACTTAATTGAAGAGGAATAAAATCAGGCTGCCCGCAAACGCTCGCTTTCTTCGTTGCTCGTCTTGTCCGGTGCTCATTACCTATTATGGTAACTCCGCTCCTCCCAAGGCTTCGCGCCTCGAAATCAAACGTTTTCAATCAGCCTGAAGGTGACTGATTTTTTTTATTTTTGACTTTGTCTACACTCTGAAATAATTTCTCATTGACTTTATTGGTTTATTGTAGTAAATTTTAGAAAATTGAATTTAATTTCTTATCAAGAGAGGTTGAGGGTCTGGCCCTATGAAACCTCAGCAACCTGCAAGCATTTATTGCAAGGTGCTAATTCCTGCAAGTTTTGTAAATAAACTTGGAAGATAAGAAGAATGGCTGTTATCCGTTATGAAAAGTCTTCTTCTTATAGAAGACTTTTTTTGTTTGACTTTGTTATATATCGAAGTTGTATTTGGCTCATTTTCTCTCTTAAAAGACCGCTCCCCCCTAAAAAGGTGTGCGAAATTTTAGTTTCACATGATATGTGCAACAACTCTGTTTAACAAAGCCTTTCTTTTATATGCAGCTTTATAACAGCAAATTTTATGAATGTAAGGAGTGTTTTCTTATGTATGAACTCGAAACAAAATTGGCGCAAATCGGAAATCGCAGTGAAAAAACAACAGGGACTGTAAACCCTCCTATCTATCTTTCCACCGCCTATCGTCATGAAGGAATTGGTCAATCAAGCGGCTACGATTATATCCGAACTGGCAATCCAACAAGACAAATTCTAGAACAGACGATAGCTGAGCTTGAAGAAGGTGATGGTGGGTTTGCCTGTAGTTCTGGAATGGCCGCTATTTTGACAGTACTTTCTCTCTTTAAATCAGGAGACGAGTGGATTGTTGCAAAGGATTTATATGGTGGTACATACCGTATTCTGGAGGAGAACTTTAAGAAATGGGGCCTTAAGGCAACATATGTGAATACGAGCGATGCTGCCAATATACAGAAAAGTATTTCTGAAAAAACAAAAGCTATCTTTATTGAGACACCTACAAACCCTCTTATGGAACAAACCGATATCAAAGCTGTTTCAAAAATAGCAAAAGAAAATAAACTTTTAGTAATTGTTGATAATACGTTCTATACTCCTTATATTCAAAAACCAATTACAGATGGTGCTGATATCGTCATACATAGTGCCACTAAATATTTAGGGGGTCACAATGATGTTCTTGCCGGATTGATTGTTGCGAAAGGAAAGGAACTTTGCGAGTCTCTAGCTTTCTATCATAATGGCAATGGCTCGGTTCTAAGCCCTTTCGATTCATGGCTGTTAATGCGAGGAATGAAGACGTTAGCCCTAAGAATGGAAAAACATGAGCAAAATGCAAAAGAGCTTGTCCGCTTTCTATTAGAACACGACGCCGTGACAAATGTCCTTTACCCAGGACGAGGAGGAATGGTTTCATTTCGAATTCAACATGAAGCATGGGTGAATCCTTTCTTGCAAAACTTGCAATTAATCACGTTTGCTGAAAGCTTAGGCGGAACAGAAAGCTTTATCACCTATCCTGCAACACAGACCCATGCAGATATTCCCGAAAAGATTCGATTTGAAACAGGGGTAGATAATTGTTTGCTGCGCTTTTCAGTTGGATTAGAGCATAGCGATGATTTAAAAAATGATTTACAACAAGCATTCATAAAAGCCCAACAGGAGGTAGTACGATGAACGAAGACTGTTGTTACTCTTTTGAAACGAAGTTGCTTCACAATAACTCAAAATTTGATCTTACAACTGGAGCTGTCAGCGTCCCCATTCAGCATGCCTCAACCTTCCATCAATCAAGCTTTGACACTTACGGAAAGTATGATTACGGTCGCAGCTTGAATCCTACAAGGGAAGCGCTCGAGGAGCAATTAGCCCATTTAGAGGGTGGTATTCGTGGGTTTGCATTTGCTTCTGGAATGGCTGCCATTTCAACCGCCTTTCTCCTCTTATCAAAAGGTGACCACGTTGTCATTACGGAGGATGTATACGGCGGAACCTATCGCATGATAACAGAGGTTCTCTCCCGCTTTGGCATTGAGTATTCATTTGTCGATATGACTGATCTCGATGCAGTCACAAGAGCTGTTCAAGCAAATACGAAAGTATTTTATATCGAAACTCCCTCAAATCCTACTTTAAAAGTTACAGACATTAAAGCAATCAGTCTGATCGCCAAAAAACATGGGGCTTATACATTTGTCGATAATACTTTCTTAACTCCTGCCTTACAGAGGCCTTTACAATTAGGGGCAGATGTCGTCCTTCACAGTGCAACCAAATTTTTATCCGGTCACAGTGATGTAGTTGCAGGAGCAGCAGTTGTAAGAGATGAAGAATTAGCAAATCGACTTGCCTTTTTACAAAACTCTTTCGGGGCTGTGCTTGGCGTTCAAGATTGTTGGTTAGTACTGCGCGGTCTTAAGACATTATCAGTACGATTACAGCAATCGGTCAAAACAGCTAATAAATTGGCACACTTTTTCCGCCAGCACGATTCAGTAAAAAATGTTTATTATCCTGGTTTAAAAGAGCATCCCCAATATGAATTGCAAAAAAAGCAAGCTTTAAACGCTGGCGCTGTTTTATCTTTTGAACTTGAATCAGAAGAACTAACTAAAAAATTCGTTGAAAATGTTAGAATCCCCGTTTTTGCAGTTAGCTTGGGCGCGGTGGAATCAATCCTTTCATATCCCGCGAAGATGTCGCATGGAGCGATGCCAAAAGCAGAACGAGAAAAAAGGGGAATCAGCAATAGTTTACTAAGATTGTCTGTTGGTTTAGAACATGCGGACGATTTAATTAATGATTTTACAACGGCATTAACCTATGCCTATTCACCAATTAAATAAAAAGGAGTAAGAATATGAGTTTCCTAGAAAAACTAAAAAGTGAAATTCTCATTGCAGATGGTGCTATGGGGACCCTTCTATACTCCTATGGGACAGATAGCTGCTTCGAAGAATTAAATCTTTCACACCCGGAAGAGATCAAAAAAATTCATCAAGCTTATATTGAAGCTGGTTCAGATATTATCCAAACAAATACGTATGCAGCCAATTATTTAAAACTTCAAAGATATGGTTTAGAAGACTCTGTTAAGGAAATAAATAGCGCTGCAGTTAAAATTGCCAAAGAAGCGGCACAAAAGGATGTATATGTCCTTGGAACAATGGGTGGAAACCGTGGTGTAAATCCAAAAGCCCTCTCGATTGAGGAAATTAAACGCAGCTTTCGAGAACAGCTTTATTGTCTGCTATTAGAAGATATAGATGGAATCCTGCTTGAGACCTTTTACGATCTTGAAGAGATTGAAACAGTTTTAGCCATTGCTAGAAAGGAAACTTCCCTTCCTATCATTGCACAGGTTTCCATTCAAGAACCAGGAGTCATGCAAAATCAAACAGCTATTAACGATGCCTTCTCAAGACTTGAGGAATTAGGAGCAGATATTGTTGGTTTAAATTGCCGAATCGGCCCTCATCATATGATTAAAAGTTTAGAAGAGGTGCAGATTCCTAGCAGAGCTTTTCTTTCTGCATTTCCAAATGCTAGTCTTCCAACTTATACAGATGGCAAGTTCCATTATGAAGGCGATGCAGACTACTTCAGAAGTTCAGCAAAAGCTTTTCAGAAGCAGGGGGTTCGATTGCTCGGAGGATGCTGTGGTACAACTCCTGCGCATATACGTTCATTTGCAAAGGAATTAAAAGGCGCTACTCCGATAACCGAAAAAGTCATCAAACAGAAAACGCAGTCTTCCATTAAAGTCATGCAAGCAGCTGTTCGAAATGAGGTGCCTCTGCAAACGCTCGTCAAAGAAAGACCATCGGTTATCGTTGAGTTAGACCCGCCGCGCAAACTCAACACGGAGAAGTTTTTCCAAGGGGCAAAAGAATTAAAAGCTGCAGGTATTGATGCCATTACACTAGCAGATAATTCCCTTGCCTCACCTCGAATTGAAAATTCTGCTCTTGCCTATTTAACAAAAACAGAGATTGGTATGCGTCCTCTAGTTCATATCACCTGTCGTGATCGTAATATTATTGGTTTGCAATCCCATCTAATGGGACTGCACACACTCGGGCTGCATGATGTACTCGCTGTAACCGGCGATCCAGCACGAGTTGGCGATTTCCCTGGCGCCTCTTCCGTTTATGACGTCTCTTCATTTGAATTAATACAAATGATTAAGCAATTTAACGATGGGTTATCAAGTTCAGGGAAAGATTTAGGACAAAAAGGAGCTTTTTCAGTTGCTGCAGCATTCAACCCAAATGTTCGTTCAGTAGAAAAAGCAGTAGATCGGATGGAAAAGAAAATCCAATATGGTGCTGACTATTTTATTAGTCAGCCGATCTATTCAGAAGAAAAATTAATCGAGGTTTATCAAGCAACTAAACATTTAGACACTCCTATTTATATAGGTTTGATGCCATTAACAAGTAGTAGAAATGCGGAGTTTCTTCACAACGAAGTACCTGGAATCAAAATTTCGCAAAATATTCGTGATACAATGGCATCATTAGCGAATGATCCGGTTCAAGCAGCTCGTGAAGGTGTTGCAATCACGAAAGATTTAATCAATGCAGCGACAGAATTATTTAATGGGATTTATTTAATCACACCTTTTTTACGCTATGAAATGACTGTTGAGCTTGCTCGCTATACAAACGAAAGTAGCAACAGGATGTTGAGGAGGAAGCAAAATGTCAAAAGCATTACTCAATAAGCAGTTAACGAAAAAAATTCTCATCATGGACGGAGCAATGGGAACGATGCTCCAACAGGCTTCATTAACGGCTAACGATTTTGGTGGTGAAGAGTTTGAAGGCTGCAATGAAATTTTGAATATTACCCGTCCTGATGTTATTGAGTCAATTCACCTCCAGTATTTACAAGCAGGTGCAGATATTATTGAAACGAATACATTTGGAGCTACTGAAATTGTGCTAGATGAGTATGGGCTTGGACATAAAGCTTATGAGCTAAACAGGCAAGCTGCACTCATCGCCAAAAAGGCAGTCGCCAAATTAGCGACTCCCGATTGGCCAAGGTTCGTCGCAGGTTCAATGGGACCGACAACTAAAACACTATCAGTTACTGGCGGAACATCATTTGAAAAACTGCAAAAATCATATGAAGAGCAAGCGCTCGGCCTCATCGATGGCAATGTGGATATTCTGTTACTCGAAACGAGCCAAGATCTTCTAAACGTAAAAGCTGGCTTTTTAGGCATCCAAGAAGCATTCAAAAAGCGGCATATCGAACTTCCGGTTATTCTGTCTGGAACGATTGAGCCGATGGGAACAACACTGGCAGGACAATCAATTGAAGCATTTTACATCTCGGTTGAACATATGAACCCCCTCGCTGTTGGACTCAATTGTGCAACCGGACCTGAATTTATGCAAGATCATATCCGCTCGCTCTCACAGCTTTCAACCGCTGCTGTCAGCTGTTATCCAAATGCGGGGCTACCGGATGAAGATGGCAACTATCACGAAACACCACAGTCACTTGCCAAAAAACTCGGTGGGTTTGCGGCTGAAGGTTGGCTTAATATTGTTGGTGGTTGCTGTGGCACAACACCTGAACATATTAAAGCAATCGCTGAAGAAATGAAGCATTATAAACCAAGGAAGCCGGTAAACACTGACTATCATATGGTATCAGGGATCGAACCTTTTATTTATGATGACCCTACCCTTCGCCCGATTATGGTTGGTGAAAGAACGAATGTCATTGGCTCACGGAAATTTAAGCGCCTTATTTCTGAAGGAAAGTTTGAGGAAGCAGCAGAAATTGCACGAGCTCAAGTTAAAGGTGGCGCACATGTGATCGACATTTGCTTAGCCGATCCCGATCGTGATGAGCTTGAGGATATGGAAAACTTCTTAAAAGAAGTAACAAAAAAAATTAAAGCACCGCTTGTCATTGATTCAACGGATGATACAGTCATTGAAAAAGCACTTGCCTATTCACAGGGTAAAGCAATTATCAACTCCATTAACTTAGAAGATGGCGAAGAACGCTTCGAATCAGTCGCAAGGCTTGTGCACCGGTTTGGAGCTGCTGTTGTTGTCGGAACAATTGATGAAAAAGGGATGGGTGTATCAGCGGAAAGAAAGCTAGAAATTGCAAAACGTTCTTATAAACTTCTTGTCCATAAGTATAAAATTCCACCACAAGATATTATATTTGACCCCCTTGTCTTCCCTGTTGGGACGGGGGATGAGCAATATATAGGATCCGCTAAGGCAACCATTGATGGAATACGCATGATTAAAGAAGAGTTCCCTAAATCCTTAACGATCTTAGGAATTAGCAATGTTTCTTTTGGTTTACCTCCAGTCGGGAGAGAAATTTTAAATTCTGTTTTTCTCTATCATTGCACACAGGCCGGTCTTGATTACGCGATCGTTAACACAGAAAAGCTTGAACGTTTTGCCTCGATTTCAAAGGATGAGGTCACACTTGCGGAAAAACTGTTATTTGAGACGACAAATGAATCTTTAGCTACCTTTACAGAATTCTATCGAGATAAGAAAAAAGAAATCAGGAGCTCGACTCCAAATATGCCCCTTGATGAAAGATTGGCATACTATGTAATTGAAGGTACGAAAGAAGGATTGCTTAAAGATTTAGACAATGCCTTAAAAGCATTCCCAACACCATTAGCAATCATCAATGGACCTTTAATGGATGGAATGAAGGAGGTTGGCCGCCTCTTCAACAATAATGAATTAATTGTCGCCGAGGTTTTGCAAAGTGCTGAGGTAATGAAAGCAGCAGTATCTTACCTAGAACCTTTTATGGAAAAAAATGATACAAGCTCAAATAAGGGAAAAATTATCTTAGCTACCGTTAAAGGAGATGTCCATGATATTGGTAAAAATTTAGTCGACATCATCTTAAGCAATAACGGCTATGAGGTTATCGACCTAGGCATTAAGGTAGCACCCTCAACATTAATTGAAGCAGTAAAAAAGGAAGACCCCGATATAGTCGGCTTGTCTGGCCTATTAGTAAAATCTGCTCAACAAATGGTCGTAACAGCCCATGACCTTAAACAGGCTGGGATCAATATTCCGATCTTAGTTGGCGGTGCAGCTCTTTCAAGAAAATTCACAGATACAAAGATCTCGAAAGAGTATGATGGTCTTGTTCTTTATGCAAAAGATGCGATGAATGGTTTATCATTAGCTAATCAAATACAAAATCAAGAAGAAAAACAACTGCTGTTAGAAAAAAAGAGAGAAAAGATTTTAGAGGCGACTAGTACTCCTATCTTCGAACGTCCTGTTACAACTGCAGTAATGGAAAAGCCAAAAGTGTCAACAACGGTCCCTGTTCATATCCCGCGTGATCTGGAGCGACATCTATTGAGAAGCTATACTTTAGACCATATTGAACCATATATCAATCGGCAAATGTTGCTTGGCCATCATCTTGGAGTAAAGGGAAAAATTGATAAATTATTGGCTAGCAATGATGAAAAAGCGCACAAGGTAAATGATACGGTTAATCACCTTATTTTCGAAGCGAAAAAAAATGTTTGGATTAAGCCTAGAGCTGTGTATCAATTTTTCCCAGCTCAGTCTGATGGTAATCAAATCTATATTTATGACTCAACTAATCGAGAACAAATAATTGAAACTTTTGATTTCCCACGTCAACATAAAGGCGCTTATTTATGCCTTGCTGATTATATA
This sequence comes from Robertmurraya sp. DFI.2.37, assembly GCF_029211245.1. NCBI lineage: Bacteria > Bacillati > Bacillota > Bacilli > Caryophanales > Bacillaceae > Robertmurraya > Robertmurraya sp. DFI.2.37. Next base: position 41,136 of record NZ_JARGEJ010000035.1, read on the forward strand.
AAATCAGTGGATAGCGGAGAGACTGATTACGTTGGATTTTTCGCCGTCACCGCCGGAAGAGGAATTCGCGAACAAGCAGAGAAACTAAAAGATGCGGGAAGATTTCTAGAATCACACGCCTTACAGGCATTAGCACTTGAATCTGCAGAAGGCTTTGCTGAATTGATTCATCGGCAAATGCGAGATGCATGGGGCTTCCCAGACCCTGCAAGCATGACGATGCAGCAGCGCTTCTCTGCAAAGTATCAAGGTCAGCGTTTTTCATTCGGTTACCCTGCTTGTCCTGACTTAGAAGATCAAGCAAAGCTTTTTCAACTTCTTCAACCACAGGATATCGGGATTGAACTAACAGATGGTTTCATGATGGAGCCCGAGGCATCGGTTACAGCCATTGTTTTTGCTCATCCAGAAGCAAGATATTTTAATGTATTATAAGAAAAGCCCTTTTCAAATATCATTGCTCCTCTCTATCTGATTACCCAAAAAGTAGGTGTCCCAAAAGCTTAGCTTTTAGGGGCGCCTCTTTTTTAATTTCCACTATGTCTGGAACGGAGGGCGGAGCAAGCCACTTTTCCTGCAGAAGTCACCACCTTCGCGTTCCAATCAACGATATGCACATGAAAAATAAGAGATACAATTAGGTGAAAACATCTAGTTCATATCGCATTTAGGGATCAAAAACCTGATTTTTAAACGATCAATCGCTTCCGCTAAAAGGGCCCCCTTCTCTCCACTATTTAATAACCAAAAATACGTAAAAACCACAAAAAAAGCTGCACTCAAAAAGTCGTTTTTAACGTCCTTTTGACACAGCCTCATCTTATATGTGACTTACTCGCAAACTGGAAGAATGACTTCCACAGTCGTTCCTTTTCCTTCAATGCTATTAATTCTTAGTTCACCTTCATGACTTTCAATGATACTTTTTGAGATCATTAAACCGAGACCCGTTCCCTTCTCTTTCGTTGTGTAAAAGGGATTGCCAATTTTATTTAAAAGATGTGCAGGGATACCAGCACCCGTATCATGAAACGCTATTAAAACTTTGGAATCGAGCCTTGTAGTTTCAAGAGTAATTTTGCCACCATTACCCATTGCCTCGATCGCATTTTTAATAATATTTATAAATACTTGTTTAATTTTATTCTCAACACCATTAAAAAAAAGATTATGTATAGTTTGCTGGTTTACATGATTGATTACAACACCGTGCAAATTTGCTTGAGCACTCATTAACATTCGTACATTTTCAAGCAAATCTTCTAAACAAACTTGTTTAAATTCATCTTCTGTTGGCTTCGCTAGCAATAATAACTCTCCGACAATTGTATTGATTCTTTCAATTTCTGATATCATAATTTCAACATAGTCACTTTCCGTTGAAAATTGATGGTTGAGCAATTGAGTAAAACCTTTTAAACTGGTTAATGGGTTGCGGATTTCATGGGCAATTCCAGCAGCAAGCTCCCCGACAACATTTAACTTCTCAGATTGTTGGATGAATTCCTGATTCCTTTTGATTTCTGTAATGTCGCGAATAACAATATGTAACGATTCCTCTCCACCATAGACAAATGGAATAATCTTCACTTGAATATCAATTATGTCACCATTTAAACAAACAAATTTCTCTTCATAAGGCAGCACCGGTAAACCAGCTTCAATTTCCTTATAGACCTTTTTAGCGCGCTCGTGATAGGAAGGATGAATAATATCATAGATGCTCATGCCGACAATTTCTTCCTTTGAATTTGCTTTTAATAACTCTACTCCAGTCTCATTAATAAACGTAATCCTATCACTCTTAACTTTTCTGACTATAATCGTCTCTGGGGCCTTCTCGACAAGTAAACGATACTTTTCCTCGCTTTCATATAACTGATTAAGAGTTGCTTTCTTTTCTTCAATTTCTCGTTGGAGATCTTGATTGATTTTATAGAGTTCCTTTGTTCTTTCCACAACTAAGCTCTCCAACTGATCAAAATGCTGCTTTCTTTCAGTAATGTCTCTAATCGTACATACAAATATTTTTTCATTTTCAACTTCTGCATCTGCTAGATGAACCTCGATTGGGAAAGCCGTATTATCTTTTTTCAAACCAACGGTATCAACATTTGCTCTTCTTGGAATATTGTCGATTGAAAATTCAAACAAAATATCAACCCGTGCTCCAATCAATTCAGTGCTTAAATAACCAAACATCATGGTCACAGCAGGATTTACGGAAAGAATTTCACCTTCCTCATTAAAGAAGACAATTGTATCAATAGAAGTCTCGCCAACGGCACGAGCCATCGCCTCCTTTTTTCGAAGCTCTATCGACACTGCTTCTAGCTCTTTCGTTCTTTTCGAAATCAATTCGCTCTGTTCTATTACTTTTTTCTTATGTAAGTACATAGAAACAAAAGCATCAACCTTGCATTTTAAAATGATCGGATCGACAGGCTTCAATATATAATCTATTGCTCCGACGGAATATCCATAGAGGATATTTTCGATCGTTTGACTTAAAGCTGTAATAAAAATGATCGGAACATCCTTTGTTTTCTCTCGCTCACGAATCATTTTTGCAGTTTCAAACCCGTTTAGCGTTGGCATCTGCACATCCATCAAGATAACAGCAAATTCTTTCTTAAGCACCCATTTCAATGCCTCAATACCCGAATTTGCCTGGATGAGACAATACTCAGGTGAATCGAGCACCGCCTCTAAAGCCAATAGATTTTCCGGTCGATCATCAACCAATAGGATATTGACGCGTCTATCCTCCATTACTCTCACACCCCTGTATCCTTTTGATAGATTTTTTCTTTATTATCGATCACTTGATACTGTAAATTTGTCATTTTATTCAATAGTCCCTCACGGCTTCCTAGTCCCAAAAAACCATTGTTGCTTAAACTATGAAAAAACAAAGAATGAACACGTTCCTGTAATGATCTATTAAAATAGATTAAGACATTACGGCAAATAATCATGTGGAATTCATTAAACGAACCATCTGTAACCAAATTATGCTGTGCGAAAGTGATATTTTTCGACAAACTCGCATCAAATTTGGCAAAATCCTTTCGGACGGTATAATAACCGGAGAAATCCTGTACTCCGCCGGAATTCACATAATTATTCGTATAATCCTGCATCTTTTTTAATGGGAATTCGCCTTTTTTTGCTGCATCCAGCACTCTTTCATTGATATCTGTCGCATAAATTCTCGACTTATCAAAAAGACCTTCTTCCTTTAAGAGGATTGCCATTGAATAAACTTCCTCACCAGTTGAACATCCAGCATGCCAAATTCGGATAAGTGGATATTTAGCCAATTTAGGTAGTATCTTTTTCCGCATCGTCAAGAAAAAGCTCGGATCACGAAACATTTCCGAAACATTTATGGAAAAATCAAAATACAGCTTCTCCATCATTTTAGGATCATGGAGAACCCGATCGAGCAGTTGAGTCACAGTTGCTATCTTTTCCACTTTCATGCGGTATAAAATTCTTCTCCGAATTGAAGTCATTGCATAATCTCTAAAATCGAGCCCATAACATTGATAGATTCCTTCAAGCAAGAGTTTTATTTCAATAGTTTCCATTTTATTACTCTGCTGAATATTCATTTCATCTACCTTTCACTTCAACGTCTAAGCTTTAGACGATAATTTTATTTATAAAGCCATACCTTTAATAATGAATATAACTGCTCTAAATTAACCGGTTTCGTAATGTAATCGGACGCACCGGCATCAATACATTTCTTGCGATCATGACTCATCGCCTTAGCGGTCAATGCGATAATTGGTAATTCGGCAAAACGCGCATCTTTGCGAATCTTGCTCATCGCCTCATATCCGTCCATTTCAGGCATCATAATATCCATTAACACAATATCGACATCGTCGTTCTCCTGAAGATATTGAATCCCATCTTTCCCATTTTCGGCAAAGTTAACGTTCATTCCTACTGCCTCTAATGCTGTTGTAAGTGAAAAAACGTTTCTCATATCATCATCGACAACAAGAACTTTTTTCCCTACAAGATATTGATCGTGTACAGGCTCTGTTAAAAGAGTTGGATTTGCAATCAGTTGTGGGTTTACTTCTTCGACAGTAACTGCAGCTTCTTGTTCACTCATATGTTTTTCTGAAAAATTAGAGATTGGTAAATAAAAAGTAAATACACTACCGTTCCCCTCCTGACTAGTAACAGTTATATAACCATTCAATAGAGCCGCTAGCTCACGGCTGATCGATAACCCTAACCCTGTGCCGCCATACTTGCGGCTCGTTGTTCCGTCTGCTTGTTGAAAAGCTTCAAAAATAAGCTGTTGATTCTGTTTCGAAATGCCAATTCCAGTATCGGATACTTTAAACATGACATACTCTTCTTCCCAACTTCCAACATGCTTCTTTACTTCCAGCTTTACAAAGCCCCGTTCTGTAAATTTAATCGCGTTAGAAAGAAGGTTTTTCAATATTTGATAAACCTTTTGTTCATCCGTATATAAAAATCTTGGAATCTCAGCTTCAATATCGATCTCGAATTGAATACCTTTCTTTTCGGCAAAAGGTTCAAATTGTTTAATTAAAGATTGTTCCAATTCACTCATATTCATTTCAATTTTGTGTATGTCTAACTTCCCAGCTTCAATTTTCGTTAGATCGAGAATATCGTTAATTAAATTTAGCAAATCTTTCCCTGCTGCATAAATCGTACTAGCATACTCTTTTTGCTTAACAGTTAAATTTTCTTCTTTATTCTCAAGTAATATTTGCGCAAGAATAAGCAAGCTATTTAAAGGAGTTCTTAACTCATGAGACATATTGGCTAGAAATTCTGATTTATATTTAGAGCTTAACTGAAGCTGTTTTGTTCGTTCCTCCAATTCCAATTTTGTATTTTCCAAATCCTTTGTTTTTTGTTCTGAATGTCTATATTGAGCTTCCAGCTCTTCATTCATCGTCCTCAGCTCCTCTTGCTGAAGCTGCAACTCTTCAGATTGACTCTGTAATTCCTCATTGAGCGTTTGGGCTTCTTCTAACAGATTTCTCACCTGCATTTGTTGATTAATTCGATAAATGGTAATTCCAAGCTGCTTTGTTGCCTCCATAAGCAATTTTTCCTGCAAAGGGGTAAATTCAGTCAACGTTGCAAGCTCCATTACGCCAACAACATCCCCATCAAGATGAATAGGTACTATCATAATCGCATTCGGTTTTGCTCCACCAATGCTTGAGGAAATAGAAATATAATTATCTGGAATATGAAAAAGTTGTTTACTTTTTCCATCTTTAGCACATTGGCCAACTAATCCTTCACCCCATTTGATTGTTTCCTTACCCTCAAATTCGATATTTGGCGCACCTGCATAAGACGAGACCTTAGACAAATATCGTGAGGATTGTTCATCCTTCACAATGTATAAGGAGCCATATGTAGCGTCTACCATCGGAACAATTTCCTGAAGATATGTATCACCAAGCTTTAAAATATCCAATATCTCCTGTGATAACATGGAAAGGCCAGCCAGCTGCTTAGAGAGCCAATTTTGTTCTTCAATTTCTTCAGTATATTCTCTTTCCATACGTTCATGGTCCTCTAGCGCTTGCGCCATTTCATTATATGCCAAAGCAATTTCCCCGATTTCATCTTTTCCACTCAATTTCAGTCGTGGTAGATTTTCCGAGCCATATTGAATACTTTTCATCACATCTCTTATACTGCGAAAACGAGTTTTAATGTCGCTTATAACCCATTTGGAAACAATATAACCAAAAATCAGTGCAATAATGATAGAAGAAATGCTTATTTTGATAAAGAGATCGTATGTGGCTTTTGAATTTTCCAATGTGTCTTCCATAATTTTTTCCTGTATGGAAATTAACTCATCAATAACTGTGACAATTTGTCCATATTGCTCACTTGCCATTGAATCAATTCCCAAAACTTCATTATCTATATTTTTCATACTTGAACGAATATGATTAAGCAATTTTATTTTTTCATACCTATCCTCAACTAAATGATGTATATCTTGATTTTGATGATTGAGAATCCCGACAATAAGTGCAATGATTACAGTTACCAATACAATCATTAATCCAAAGCCAACATATAATCTTGTTGTATATTTCATCCAAGGCGACCCCTATTAATTATTGTTCTTCTCTATTTTTGCATTGCATGACATATAAATCATCAATTCTACTATTTTCCCTCTTTATTTAAAAGTAAACCCGTTATGACTTCTATTTTATATAAATTTGCTGAATTTTGTATGCAGTTTTTTCATAAATCTACTTTATCTAATCTTAGCCTTGTCATTTTAATAAGAGAGCAACAGACAAGCTTGCTCTTCCTTTTTGGCTTGGCAAAGTAGATTTTTTTACGATATGTTCATTCTTAAGGTTAAATTGCTTGAGTTAGATATAGACGTGTACTACAAAACATGCTCAACAATAGCCGATTTTTCATCTCCCATTAACTTGAAGCTTAATGGAAGGAAATATGAAGAAATTGAGGATGTAGCATTTAAAAATAGCCGTGTTCGAATAGCTAGGGGCAATAAGTGGCCATGGACAAATGCGATTCACTTGAAATGATTTTAAATACTCGCTACAATATGATGAAATACAAAAAAGGACTAAACGAGCAGAATAAAGCCGCTTAACGCTTTTTATTGTTTCCGCAGTCTACTGAACATCCAGCTTCACCAAAGTTTTTTTATCATAGCTTGTTATATGTTAGTATTGATACTTACCACATTTTCTCTCTGATTTCAGTATAACTAAAAAAACGTGTGAAACCTTGATTTCACACGACAATGACATTATGATAAAAAACGGATCATAATTAAGCTCACGATAGAGACTACCACAGAGGCGAATAACCCTGTTAAAAATGGTTTGTATCCAAGCTTAACAAAGCCTTTCAAATTAACCTGTAAGCCTACTGCCGCCATTACCATGACAATGATAAATTTCGCAAAATCATTGCTAAATACTTGTAGCCTTTCAGAAAAAAAACCAAGGGAATTCAAAATACTCATAAATATAAACCAAAGAATAAACCATGGAAAAGCATTTTTTAACGAGCTTTTGACATTCCCTTTCTTTTGATTGCCCATTAAAATAGATAAAATAAGAACTACCGGGAGCAAAAATAACGTCCGTGCCAATTTCACAGTTGTTGCAACATCGCCTGCTTCGCCGCTGTATGCAAAACCGACAGCAACTGCGGAAGAAGTATCATGAACAGCGGTGCCGCTCCATATTCCAAAATCAATTGCATTGAAATTTAGTAACTGACCGACAAAGGGATAAACGAAGAAGGCAATTAAATTAAAGAAAACAATCGTTGAAATAGCATAAGCGGTTTCATCCTCCTTCGCTTCCAGTATCCCCTTAACACAAGTAATAGCTGTAGTTCCGCAAATACTAGTCCCAATTCCGATCATCAGCACAAGAGTATGATCAAGCTTAAGTAATTTTCCAAACCAGTAAGTAAGTGCAATACCCAAAACAACAGAAGTGATAACTACGATCAAAGACTGCCGACCGATTTCTACAATCGCATTTAAATTCAAGCTTACTCCTAATAAAACTACAGCCAATTTTAACAGCTTTGCCACAACAAAGTTTAATCCTGACTGATAAATGGTCCGAACATCCCATATACTTCCTAAAATGAGGCCTAAAATAATGGCAAATAGGATACTCCCAATTAAAGAAAAAATATTCCCTAAATAATGGGCAGTGATCGCAATCACAACAACAAGGATTATCCCCCTTGCTCTATTCATCCATTTTGTGTTCAAATCTTGATGTATAAACAAATTTTCCACTACTCCTCTAATAGACGACCGAACAAATCAATATCTTTATATTGTGCATATAAAAAAGGGTATCAAAGAATAAACTGGCACCTATGTCAAGGACACAATAAAAAAAGAGATTAAGCAACTAGAAGATGATTCCTATATTGAATAGGGGTCATCTTTTTTAAGTCCCACTGATATCGATAGTTGTTATAGTAAACCA
>NZ_JARGEJ010000350.1:0-379 GCF_029211245.1 Robertmurraya sp. DFI.2.37
TTGATGAAGCTTATTCAGGCAATGTTTTTATTAAAAGTCACCCGAATTTTGAAGAAAGCCAAGCGGGTCTGTACGGAATGCCGATGGATTGGACCGTAAGCTATCGACCAGGTTCTCGTTTTGGTCCCACGAGAATTCGTGAAGTTTCAATCGGGCTAGAAGAATACAGTGCTTACTTAGATCGGGGATTAGAGGAAGTGAAATACTTTGATGCGGGTGATATCCCCCTTCCTTTTGGGAATGCGCAAAAGAGCCTTGATGAAATTGAAAATTTCGTTGATAAAGTATTAGCCGCAGGGAAATTCCCATTAGGAATGGGAGGAGAACATCTTGTCTCATAGACCGATTTTATAACGGGCCATGAGACAAGATGTTCTCC
>NZ_JARGEJ010000351.1:0-377 GCF_029211245.1 Robertmurraya sp. DFI.2.37
TTTTGCTGACGTCAGCAAAATGGTAGGCCACATCTTCACCTGCATTCGTGCAAGCAGCTTTCGCTTTATTGATGATGGTCTCAAAGTTTCTACACTGGGTATAACCCAATAAGGAATACAACTCGCGTGCACTCCAACACTTTACTCCATGATAATCACAAACGATACTTTCAAACTGCTTGAACTAATCTTTTATTTCCTCGGTTTTCATCATATATTCCCCCCTTATTACTTGTTATTACGTCAATGCCCTCCTTCTACTACAGAATTCACACTGCATATTTGCACAAATATAACCTTTTATTATCAGATCCGACCAACAAAACTCTTTTTCCTAACTATTTCGATTCTTATATTATCCGTTTCTTCTAGAACAG
>NZ_JARGEJ010000352.1:0-377 GCF_029211245.1 Robertmurraya sp. DFI.2.37
ATAATATGTTGGTAGTGAAATCGCCTGCACCGGAATATCCGGCTGATTTCAGTGGTGGTTTTATTTTAGTGAATACCAAAGATGTTCCTAGCAGTAATCTGTTTACTATTTCGGTTGGAACTAGTTTAAATGATCAGACTCATTTTAAAAAGTTTCTGTATAATAAAGGAAGTGGCACAGATTTTCTAGGTTTCGATAATGGCTTTCGTAGCTTGAAAGGTGGAATCAATGCTGTGCTTAGTCCGATGAACAATGGCTATGATTTATTAAATAATGGGTTAAATAATGACTGGACCGTTAAAGATCGTAGGCCCTTGGCAGATCTTAGCCTGAATATGAATTTCAGCCGTCGCTGGGTGGATAGTAGCGGACGTACT
>NZ_JARGEJ010000353.1:0-375 GCF_029211245.1 Robertmurraya sp. DFI.2.37
TTCAGAATATTGATGACGGTGAATACCATACAGGCGGGGCAGAGCGTACCGAACCAGATACTCAACTGTTTCTGAAAGACCGGCAACATGCTTACGGCAAAGACAAACGGGCCGAGAATGACCAGTAGCTTGACAATGACCACGCCGATACCCAAGATGACTACTTGTATGATTCCTACCAATAGGGCGGAAATGCCATGAAGCACAAGGGTGGCGAGGTTGGCGGGGTTGAGCAGCTGCACAATCTTCTCCACGCTGGAGCGTACACCGGTCATTTCGTCCTCTTCCATCTTTTTATCCAGTTCGTGCTGCATGGCGCCGGTGCTGTCTTCTCCGGCTGCTACCTCCGACTGGAGGCTGTGTTTGTCGTATTCG
>NZ_JARGEJ010000354.1:0-375 GCF_029211245.1 Robertmurraya sp. DFI.2.37
CGTATCCATAATTTCTTTCATAAATAACCCATTAAAACATTTTTCAGATGGCAAAGAAAAAAGACGAAAAGGACGTGCTGGTAGTCCGTGACGAGAAGACAGGCGAGATCAGCGTGGTAGCCGGGCTGAACGCGGACGGCACACCCAAGCGCACCCCCGCAAAAGCGGAGAACGCGCAGAGTTTCCTGCAATTCGACCGACATGGCGACGTGCTGGACAACTTCTTCAAGAACTTCTTCCGGCAGTGCAAGGAACCCAGCCGCTTCGGTTTCTACCGCATTGCGGCAGACCAAGCTGAAAATCTCTTAGAGGTGATGAAGCAACTGCTGAAAGACCCCGAAGCGAACAAGGAGCTGCTCGCCCCTCACAAGGTGG
>NZ_JARGEJ010000355.1:0-374 GCF_029211245.1 Robertmurraya sp. DFI.2.37
CCAACACGCTGTTTTACGGTATCGCCACTTTGGGAGCCAACCGCCTCGATGTGGTAGTCAGCAACCTGAAGGTAGGAGACAACCTCAATCCCGTATCGGTGGTTGTCTTCGACAATGATGCCATGGAAGGTTTGAACCTGCCCAATAACCTGAAAGCCAGTGCAGCCAAGCGTATGGAACAAGGTCTTGTACAGAACATTGACATGCCGCTCTCTTCCATCGGCACGATGGCCAGCGAAGTGACCAGCGTAGTCAACGCCACCACCCAGGTAGCCAAGCAAATCTTGAACATGAGCCTCTCACAAGTGAAGGTACATCTCAAGTCCAACTACGAAATGTATATCCAAGAAGAGAGTCAGGAATCGAAGTTGCGT
>NZ_JARGEJ010000356.1:0-373 GCF_029211245.1 Robertmurraya sp. DFI.2.37
TTCAAAACCTTGAGCCGAATCCTGCAATCGGAAAGTGGTCAACTGACTGAATTGCCAGGAATGCTTATGGATATTTTCATACAGACGCTCTAACAATATAAAAATATGAATATGTTACGACATTTTTTCAATGACTTTATGACATTTGTCCCTCTGCAACTACCGCAACTGCTTGATGTGACGACAATGGAGGAAGCACAATTCTACGGTGACTACGCCCTACTGACCTTCCCGCTACGCGACCCTTACGACTTGGAGGAAGTGATGGATCTGTTTGAGGACGATATGGAGCTTATAACTCTCTACCACCACATCCCCACGCACGCTGACAAATTCGGGCATAGCACCTGTGCATACTCCAACCCAGCATTTG
>NZ_JARGEJ010000357.1:0-372 GCF_029211245.1 Robertmurraya sp. DFI.2.37
CCCTTAGCAATCCATTGATGGATCCATCGTGTACTATCTTTGGTTAATCCTTCCACCCACTTTCCGCTATGCGCATCCAATACGCCATGCATCCAAAGTCCTGCCACATAAATGGCTCCCGTCTTTTCGTCTACAAGTATGCAGGCATCACTTACACCATTGTATTTTTCTGGAAGGTTTCCCCATTCTTTCATGTCTAGCACAATTTGCGTGGGGGCCCAGGTGATTCCACCGTTATGACTTCGATTCAGAGCAATATCAATGTTCCCTTGTAAATCCCGAGAAGATTCATATCGAGCATCGTAAATGGCAAGAAGAGTCTTATTTTTGCTTGTTGCTATGCCTGGTATGCGTGATGTATGTATATTGTCT
>NZ_JARGEJ010000358.1:0-371 GCF_029211245.1 Robertmurraya sp. DFI.2.37
TTTTCCTGTTCCTCCACGGTGAGCTGTTCAAATTCCGTCACCTGCTTTCCTGTAACCTTCCGGATCAGATGAGCCGCTTCATCCTGTGAGGGATTGATGGACAGCATATAGAATTTATCATCTCCTTTCATCAGCTTCTTATGGTTGCTGTCAATCTTTTGCATGACCGTCACCGGTGGTACATAATCCTCCTCATGGGAGAAGAAAGTGTCATAATAAGGTTTGTCTTCAAGACTTTCCTTCAACAGATATTCCACCAGTGCCCGGCACCTATCCTTGTTGTCGCATACACAGGGTGTGTTGACCGGTTTATGTACCTTTACAAACATTCCACCTGGATTTAGTTCTGATAATAATCATAAGGTTCCTAT
>NZ_JARGEJ010000359.1:0-371 GCF_029211245.1 Robertmurraya sp. DFI.2.37
ATCCGGTCTTCCAAAAATAGCCAGACCCTTTTCTTGTTCTTGTCCACAAACCGTTGTTTGCCGTAAAAGTCAAAGGTGTCACAAACAGACCAACTGTTGATGATGGCAATAAACCGGGCAACCAGTGAAAGATATGCTTGCGTGTCTTTCATTTTCAGATTACTTATTACCATACCTTGTAGCATACGTTCCTCCATATAATAAGTATCCGCAGTCTGTAGATAACTCTCCCAGTCATCTTTGGCAATTTGTGCTCCTAACCGCCTTAGGGCAGGGATGCGGATACCCAATACATTTTCTATTCCCGGATGCAGCGATTCGGTGAACTTTTTATTTTCATTTTCTGCCAGTTGCAGCAAATTTTCTTTTAT
>NZ_JARGEJ010000036.1:0-48918 GCF_029211245.1 Robertmurraya sp. DFI.2.37
CCACTATACCAAAGAAGCAGGTGCCTTTTCTTGTTTAAAGGCAATAGTCAAGGAACAAAGTTGATTGTTCTTAAAGCTTTAATAGACCTAAAACAAGGTCGATTTTCAAGGTGCGAAAGTTGAGTAATTTATTCATTATGTATTATTTTTCTCTTCATTACAATTGCTGTTTATTTTATTTTTCAAAAAGGCTTAAACAAAGTTCTTGAGCCTGTAAATGAAATTATTTATGGTATCAATGAAGTAAGTAATGGCAATTTTCAAGTCAAGCTTCCAATAAAGGATCAGTCCGATTTAGGCCAATTGACTGCACGATTTAACGATATGACCGAGCAATTATCGCTGTTATTTGATCGGGTTACGACGACGTCTAAGCATTTAGGCAAAAAATCACAGGAAGGGCGGCAAACGTCAAAATTTGAGGACGTTATCGGTGAAATGGAGAACATTATTCAAAAGACAAAGATTTTAAAAGAGCTTCAGCGTGCTGAAAAAATGAATGCGATCGGTCAGCTCGCCGCTTCGGTCGCTCATGAAATTCGCAATCCAATGACAGTTGTGAAAGGATTTTTGCAAATTTTTAAGTCAAAAAAAGAACTTTCTGCAGAAGAGCAGATGTTTGTAAAATTAATGATTGAAGAAATGAATCGGGCGGAGACCATTATCAATGATTATTTATCATTAGCGAAGCCGGACATGGAGAATACAGAAAAAGTGGATGCAGTCGTCCTTGCCCATAAAGCGATGGATTTAATGAATTCATATGCAATGATGTCGAAGAATATAGAGTTGGAGACGGTTATCGAGGATGAAATAACGGTGATCGGTAATAGAAGTGAATTGATACAAGTATTAATCAATATTTTAAAAAATGGGATTGAGGCGATGAAGGACGGTGGGACGTTACGCTTAAAAGTATATAAAAAAGAGGGGAACGGAGTTTTTGAAATAAGGGATAACGGCATCGGCATGACTGAAGAGGAGCTTGCCCGATTAGGGACGGCTTTTTATTCCTTGAAGGAAAAGGGCACTGGGATGGGATTGATGGTGTGCTATCAAATTATTGAGAGAATGAAAGGTAAAATTGAAGTGGTCAGTGAAAAATGGCAAGGGACGACATTTACGATCACGGTTCCACTAGATGAAGAAGTGGAATGATGTAGGAATTCATTCATTTTTCTTTCAAATTTGCCAATGCTTTGCTACAATGAAGCTTGAATGTTGAATGGGATAGCAGGTGAAAAAATGAAATATCGAATAAGTTTAATTGGAATGATGCTTGTTTTATTGTTATCCGCTTGTGGTAATAATAGCGGAATTAACGATCCGTTAAATTGGCCTTTGGATGAGTTTACTTTTACCGATCACAATGGTGAGCAGCTGGGAAAGAAAGATTTAAAAGGAAAGGTATGGATAGCGGACTTCATCTTCACGAACTGTACAACTGTTTGTCCGCCAATGACCCACAATATGACAAAACTTCAGAGAATGGCGAAGGAAGAGAAGATCGAAAATATTGAATTTGTTTCATTTTCGATCGATCCGGAAGTCGATACACCTGAAGTATTAAAGGATTACGGTGGGAAGTTTGATTTGGATTTTAGTAATTATCATTTTTTAACTGGCTATGACCAGACGTTTATTGAAACTTTTGCAAGTGAAAATTTTAAAACATTTGTGAAGAAACCTGAGAACGAGGATCAAGTCATTCATCAAACCTATTTCTATTTAGTTGACCAAGAGGGAACGATCATGAAGTATTATTCTGGAGCAAATGATGTGCCATTTGCAGATATTATTAACGATATAAAAGCATTGCAATAAATGGAAAGTAGACCTTCTAATGTAAGGTCTACTTTTTTTATATTGTCAGAGGAGGATTCTTTTCGTTTCCCTTAATCCTTGATATAATGATAAAAGCTTTATAGGGAAGGTGAAAAGATGAAGAGATTATTCACCTCTTTTATTCTTTGTATTAGCTTTAGTCTTTTAGTTGCCTGTAACCATCAGATAGTAGAAAACCCTAATTCATTTAAAGAGACATCGTTGACACCGAAAGAAAACATTCCATATGATTTTATTCCGAGAACATATCATATCGTATCTGTTGGTGATTCATTGACACAAGGTGTAGGTGACAGTACAAAAAGGGGCGGTTATGTACCTTATCTGCAAGAGCAGCTTGAGGAGCAAAAGGGAATAAAGGAAGCGATATTTCATAATTTTGGAGTGAGTGGAAATCGCACTTCGCAAATATTGAATCGGTTAAGGACAAAAGAAATAAGAACTGCGGTGAAAGAAGCAGACATAGTATTAATCACTACTGGTGGAAACGATATTATGAAGGTGGTTCGCGAAAATTTTTCAGGGCTGGATATGAAAGATTTCGATCGTGAACTTATTCACTATGAGAAAACATTGACTTCTGTTATGGATACGATAAAACAGGAAAATGAAGAGGCGATAATAGGCTTAATAGGCTTGTACAATCCTTTCTTCCTTTTTCTCGCTGACGTGAAAGAAATGGATATGGTTATTGAAAAATGGAATCATGTTAGTGAAAACGTATTAAGAAAATATGATCGTACGCTTTTCGTGGAAATCGCCGATCTGTTTAAAGATAGTGTAGAAGACTTACTCTATTCCGATTATTTTCATCCTAATGATAAAGGATACGAGCTAATGGCAAATCAAGTTTTTCATGTATTACAAAATGAAGCAGTAGGTCAAAAGCTTGTGGCAGTGAAGAAGGAGAACGAACAAGATGACTAACAAATGGAAATGGATATTTTTTTTCCTGCTAGGATTGAATATCTTCGTTGTTTTATTGGTTGTGATTATGGTGAATATGCCGATTAAAGACAAAGCATTACCACCAACGGACGGGCCAGCTGAAGAAGATGTTCAGTTTCACATTCAAGCGACGAAGGCTGATTTAAACAAAATTATTAATCATTATATTGAGGAGGAAGGATTAACAAGTCCAATTGCCTATGAGGTTCTTCTAAAAGATGAAGTGGAATTATATGGGACGATGAAGGTTTTTACTCAAGATATTGAGATGAAGCTAACATTTGAACCGGAAGCACTTGAAAATGGAGACATCATCTTGAAGCAAAAGTCGATCTCAATTGGTCAAATTCAGTTGCCTGTATCGTATGTATTAAAGTTTATTCGTGATCAGTACGATTTTCCTGAGTGGGTCAATATTCAGCCAAATGATGAACTTATTTACGTTTCTTTACAAAGAATGAATTTAAAAAGTGATGTAAAGGTAAAAGTGAATAAATTTGATTTAGTCCATGACGATATTCAATTCTCCCTGTTGGTTCCAACAAATTAACAGACTGATTTCCGGATATTGTTTTTAGGCTATAGACAAACGTGATTCGCTCTGTTTATCTATAGTCTTTTCTTTTTAAAGAGAATGGATAGGTTCTTTTTTCATTAGATTTATATCAATTGAAAAATTTTTGAGATATGAAGAATGGGAAGTGAGAGAGTGTCAGTAATGCCGTGTACTGAAATATGTATCCCGGTTAAAGTTAAACTAGTTGCTTATGCTAGCTGACATTAGGAATGAGCTTTTGAACCAACTCATCGCAAAGCAAATGCTTTGGGGAGCAATGTTGTTTTTTTGTTCACCTTTTGAAGAACAAAGACGTTTTCTTCAAGCTGACCTCTTTAATAGTGAAATCTTGTCATTTGCATTTCCTAATGTGATTCCTTAATCTAAAACTAAGATAAATATATAAACAAAGTTGAAAGGGTGATAATTGATGGAAAGTCAAGAATTTGACATAGGCACTTTCGCTGGTGGCTGTTTTTGGTGTATGGTTAAGCCTTTCGACGAACAACCAGGGATTATAAAAGTTGTTTCTGGGTACACGGGTGGGCATAAGGAGAATCCAAGCTATGAAGAGGTTTGCAGTGAGACGACAGGTCACTATGAGGCCGTTCAGATTACGTTTGATCACAAGCAGTTTCCCTATGAAAAATTGTTAGAGATTTATTGGCAACAAATTGATCCGACTGATCCCGGCGGCCAGTTCTATGACCGAGGCGAGTCATATCAAACAGCCATATTTTATCATAACGAAGAACAAAGGAAAATAGCAGAGGAGTCCAAGAGGCGACTGCAAGAAAGCGGGCGCTTTCAAAAACCAATTGTCACAAAAATTTTGCCGGCAAAACCGTTTTATGAAGCAGAGGAATATCATCAACATTTTTATCGTAAAAATCCGGCAAGATATCATGCATACAGCAATGGCTCAGGAAGAGTCGATTTTATAAAAAGACATTGGGGTGAGGAAGTTGAAAAATAAAGATTTGCGGGAAAAATTAACTACCATGCAATTTGAAGTTACGCAAAATAATGGAACAGAACCGCCATTTCGAAATGAATATTGGAATGAGTTTTCTGATGGCATATACGTAGATATTATATCGGGAAAGCCTTTGTTTAGTTCAAAGGATAAATTTGATGCAGGCTGTGGTTGGCCAAGTTTTACAAAGCCGATTGAGGAAGATGAAATTATTGAAAAAGAAGATCGGAGCCATTTTATGATCCGGACAGAAGTTCGAAGTAAAACGGCCGATTCTCATCTTGGCCATGTTTTTGATGACGGTCCTGGACCAACTGGATTAAGATATTGCATCAATTCTGCAGCAACTCGGTTTATTCCTAAAGAAAAGCTCGAAGAAGAAGGATATGGGGAATATTTAAAATTATTTAATGAAAATTGAATAGAAGCAACCCTTAAAAAAGGATTGATCTTCTTTTTCTAAGAGTTGCTTTTTAATTTCTTTTTCAATACATTGTACAATTTGGGCAAATACACATACGGGTCAAGTACCTACTACATACATTAGCAGTGATAACAACCTAAATTGATTCTACAGTAAAAAATGGCAGTACACAGGCGAAAGCTTACTGTTTATTTTTGCTTAATGTGTAGAATCGATGGACTAAAAAAACGAAGGAGTGGAGATAGAATGAATTACGGGTATGGGTATGGATATGATAGTTGTGGATATGACCCTTGTTATACTGGATATGCTTATCCAGCACCAGCTGTAGGAGGAGTAGCTGTTGGCGGTTATCGTGGAGGGTTTGCGCTAATAGTCGTTCTCTTCATCCTATTGATTATTATTGGTGCTAGCTATTGTAAATAAGATTGGATTGGAGAGATGGAATTACCTTTTTGTGGTAATTCCTTTTTTATAATCCTTTTTTGTTTGAGCAATGCTGCAAATTTTGTTCTTGAACTTGGCTGTGTTCCTTCTTTAACTAAGATAAAGAAGCAAAGTAGAAAAATAGCGAAGTTTATCAATTAACGAACGTTTTTGTGTTTATTTTATATAAAAGTTCGTATTTTGTTGTTGACCCTCCTATATTTCTTTGTTATATTATTAAAGGGTTTGAAAAACACGAAAAAAGGGAACGGCGACAGGGGGATGAACGATGAAAACGAACTATGATGTAATCGTTGTTGGAGCAGGACCTGCCGGAATTTTTACATGTTACGAACTAACATTAAAGATGCCAGAAGCAAAAATTATTTTGATAGATAAAGGCCATGATATTTTTAAAAGAAATTGCCCTATTCTGCAAAAGAAAATTGAGAAATGCCCACCAGCAGCTGGAAAAAAGGAATTCGCTGGATGCTTGCCAGCGTGTTCAATAACAAATGGGTTTGGTGGAGCTGGTGCTTATTCTGATGGGAAATTTAATATTACAAGTGAGTTTGGTGGCTGGATGACTGACTATTTGTCAGATTCACAAGTGATTGAACTGATTAAATATGTGGATGAGATTAACCTGAAACATGGGGCAACGAAAAGTATTACGGATCCGTTGACGCCCGCAGTAAAAGATATTGAGAGAAGAGCTTATGCAGCCGGATTAAAATTACTTCGCGCTCAAGTGAGGCATTTAGGCACGGAACAAAATTTGCAAATATTACAGGATATTTATGGTTATTTAACAGAAAAAATTGATATGGCTTTTAAAACAGAAGTGGAAGATTTAATGACTGAACGAACTTCAGAAGGTCATAAAATAACTGGTGTGCAATTGAAATCGGGTGAATCGATATTTGCAGAAAAAGTTGTTATTGCACCGGGAAGAGATGGAAGTGTTTGGTTAGCCAAACTATTAAAATCAAGGCGACTAAAGATGATCAGCAATCAAGTTGATGTAGGGGTGCGTGTTGAGACTTCGAATATCGTGATGGAAGAAATTAATGAGCATTTATATGAAGGGAAATTTACGTTTAATACTTCTGTTGGCACTAGAGTGCGAACATTTTGCAGCAATCCTTCGGGACATGTCGTTGTGGAAAATCATTCGGGCACGATGTTAGCGAACGGACATGCATATAAAGATCCGAAGCTAGGGAGTCCAAATACGAACTTTGCCTTGCTTGTTTCCCACACCTTCTCAGAGCCATTTGATAAACCGAATGAATATGCCATTGCCATTTCCAAACTGGCTAATGCATTATCAAATGGCGGTATCATTGTACAAAAGTATGGTGATATTTTAAAGGGAAGAAGATCAACAGAAAAACGAATTAAAGAAGGTTTTATCGAACCGACGTTGAAAGAGGCCGTTCCTGGTGACTTAGGCTTAGTTTTACCTTACAACACGTTAAAGAGCTTAGTAGAAATGACAGAAGCATTAAACGCTGTTTCTCCAGGGCTTGCTTCTGAACACACTTTATTTTACGGAGTAGAAGCGAAATTTTATTCAGCGCGTCCAAAGCTAAATGATCGCTTTGAAACAGAAATTAGCGGTCTTTATGTTGGCGGTGATGGTGCAGGTGTCACAAGAGGACTTGCTCAGGCAAGCGCTTGTGGTGTATGGATTGCACGTGATATTGTTGAAAAGAGTAAAAACTCTTCAACAAAAGAATCAGTAACTGTATAATTTTGGATATCTCAAAATTCACAGTGAAAGGCGACCTTGAGCATTGCTCTAAGTCGCCTTTCTCTATTTTTTTGGTGTGCAATTTTCTCTTCAAAATAAAAAATCATAATTTGAATTATTTAGTCACTACCTCAAGCCAAGTCTTAAGTAACCATAAAAAATATGCGATTTTCAATCCACACACTCATGTAGAGTGTGACTGTTTACCTTTTTTATAAAGATCAAACCATTTTTTTTTCAATCCACACACTCATGTAGAGTGTGACAGCAATTTTGAAACTTAAAAAGTAAAATTACACTTTTTTAAGTTTCAAAAAGTGAACTTTTTTGTTAAGTCAATTATATTTCTAAAAAGTGCCAAAAAATAGAGGCTCTGTTCCTGAACCTAAGTGCGAATCTCCTAGGGAAATTATGTGAACTTCACATTCGCACCAAGTATTTTTTGAAATTGCGGGTGACTTGTGTACTTTCTATTCTTATATGGTGACTAAGAAAATAGAATTATAACTTTTTTCTTATTATAGCAAGAGTTTAACATTTTCCAAACATAGAGAATGGATTTAATATCTTGATGGCTAAAGAATAGTTCAAGTAAGCAAATTCAACGATTTAATTTATCGTTGAATTTTTGTATTAATTAACCTTCTCACTTTAGCTAAATGTATAAGTACTCTTATTATTATTGTATTGTTTTCAATTCGCTTGTGGCGACTTGACGAATGACCCTTCTAACTATCATGAAGGGCTGATTGTCTGTGAAAGATGGGTCATACTTGTTGTTTTGCATTAAAACAAAGAATCCTCTCAATCATTGATAATGATTGAGAGGATTCAAATTCATTTCCATCAGTGATGGTGATGATGGTGATTTCCAGATGACTCGGCTTTCGCCTTACATAAAATCGAATCGTCATGGAGATGGGCCGATGTTTCTAACTGAATGGTCATGTGGTGAATATTTTTATGTTCAAGTTTATGTTCGATATGACGAAGCATTTGTTCACTCTCAGCAATGGACATTTGATCATCGACAACTGCATGGCAGGAAAGTGAATTTAAGCCACTTGTAATCGACCAAATATGCAAATCATGAACACCTTGAATGCCTTTTGTATTTTTGATTGTTTGTACTACTTCTTCCACATTTACATTTTGCGGTGTTCCTTCCATCAAGACGTGAAGTCCAGATTTCGTAACATTGTAGCCGCTGCGTAACACGAGTGCGGCGACAATGACACTTGCAAGTGGATCTGCCCAACCCCAGCCGAAAAATATGATGAGTAGTGCAGCGATAATGGCACCAATGGAACCAAGCATATCGCTAATTACATGCAAGTATGCTCCACGCATGTTCAAGTTCTCTTCTACATCTCCGCTACGCATCATGATCCAGGCAACAAGTATATTAACTAGTAAGCCAATTGATGCAATGATTAACATTCTGGTTGAAGCAACTTCAGGTGGATTTTGAAAACGCTGAATGGCTTCATAAAAAATATATATGGCAATTAATACAAGTGTCACGCCGTTAAGAACAGCCGCTAATATTTCAAATCGTTTATATCCATATGTTTTACTATAATTAGCGGCTTTTTCACCAAGTGTAAATGCTAATAATGCAATCCCCAATGAAATGGAGTCACTTAACATATGTCCTGCATCAGATAATAACGCAAGGCTATTAGTCACGAAGCCTCCAATTGCTTCAACAATCATATAGCCTGTAATGATAATAAAACTGATCAATAATGTTTTTTTATTTGCACCATGTGTATGATCATGTCCATGGTTATGTCCCATTTAAGTTCCTCCTAGATTAATGGTGTGAAGCATGTTCAATGGCTTGCTTCAGTAAATTCATAACATGAACGTCGTCTTCTGAATAAAACAGAGTTTGTCCTGCTCTTCTGAATTTGACTAATCTTAAATTTTTCAAGAAACGCAATTGATGTGAAATACTTGATTGGCTTAAATTTAGCGTTTCGGCAATTTCATTGACGGAATGCTCTCCTGTACATAATAAGTTCAATATGCGAATTCTTGTTGGATCGCTTAACGCTTTAAATGTTTGCGAAACGACAAATAATGTCTCTTCATCTAAATGCTGTTCTCCGTCATTGCATGTTTTTTCATTTTTATGCTCTTCAGTCATCTTTTGAACTCCTTTATCATAAAATTTATATTTATATATGAGTATCTTTTCATATATAGATTATTATACTCTTCATTGAAAGTCAATCAAAAATATTGTTTTCACTTGATTATTTTCTTTCTCTGGAGAATAACCTCGATGATATTTACAGGGGGAAGAAACTCATTATAAGAGGTTTTTATGTTATGAGAGTCAATTTAGAGTTTTATTTAAAGCTAAATTAAGAAGGAATAAGGTGATGCGAGGAAAAGAGATAGCTACCAAATGGATTTCAATCCGTACACTCTTATAGAGTGTGAGGACTTCACCACTCAAAATTAAAATTGTTTTTCCTGTTCGACTCATTTCTTCACGCATGCAAATCAGTTAGCTGTTTTATCTTGAATAAACCTCATAATAGAGAGTGTTAAAATGGTTATACCTAATAGAACGAACGAATCGCTACTATTCTTGTTTTTTTCTGAATGCTCTTACTTTTCAGAAACAGTTAATTTCGTTACAATTTAAATAACGATTTTATATCTCAATCTGCAACAAAAGAAATAGGGAGGATGGGAAGAGTGAAGCAACCTTTATGGATTAACGGAGAATTTGTGGAGACAACGGAGTATTCAAAGTTATTAAATCCGTATGATGAGACGCTTATTGCGGAAGTCGCAGTAGCGGAGCGTCAACATGTCATCAAGGCAATTGATTCAGCCTCATTCGCCGGAGAACAGTTTCGTTCCATGTCAGCACATGAACGGGCAGAAATTCTTGAAAGAGTAGTTGAACTAATTAAAGAAAATAAAGAGGAATGTGCGCAGATCATTGCCAAAGAAGCTGCTAAGCCGATAAAGGCTGCTAGAGGTGAAGTGGATAGAACGATTATGACTTATAAATTTGCAGCACAAGAAGCAAGAAGAATTTATGGAGAAACAATCCCGATGGATGCTGCTCCGGGAGGAGAGGGGAGAATGGCCTACACGGTTAAAGAACCACTAGGTGTGATTGCGGCGATTACGCCTTTTAACTTTCCGATGAATCTTGTTGCGCATAAGGTTGGACCTGCGATCGCAGCTGGAAATACAGTTGTATTAAAGCCTGCCACACAAACTCCTTTATCTGCATATAAAATCGCACAATTTTTTCACGAAGCCGGTTTACCGAAAGGTGCCTTAAATGTGGTTACTGGAAGGGGAGGGACTGTCGGTGATGTGCTTCTCGAAGATGACCGTGTCAAAATGGTGACGTTTACGGGAAGTCCGGAGGTTGGAAAGCAGATTCGTGAAAAAGCTGGCTTAAAACGAGTGACATTGGAGTTAGGCTCAAATTCTGCTGTCATTGTTGATGAAAATATCGAGCTTGAAGAAATGGTTCCAAGAATTGTCGCAGGCGCCTTTTCATTCCAAGGGCAAGTTTGCATATCAGTACAAAGAGTATATGTCCATGAATCTATTTTTACCGCTTTTGTTGAACAATTTCTTGAAAAGGTAAAGGAACTAAGGGTTGGAGATCCTCTTGATGAGCGAACGGACATCTCTGTGATGATTTCAAAAAGTGAAAGGAACCGGGTGTTGGCTTGGATTGAAAGTGCTATTAATAATGGTGCGAAGCTTGCTTTGGGTGGCAGAAGTGGGGCAAATGGGCTCTTACAGCCGACCGTTTTATTGGATGTATCTAGAGAGGAAAAAATTTCATGTGAAGAAGCTTTTGCACCAGTTGTTCATATTAATCAAGTAGCATCATTAGACGAAGCGATTGGTCTTGTTAATCATTCAAAATATGGCTTACAGGCGGGTGTTTTTACAAAAGATGTTGGAAGAGCATTTCAAGCAGCAAGGGAATTACATGTTGGCGGTGTGATGATCAATGATTTTCCAACCTTCCGAGTTGATCATATGCCTTATGGAGGGGTGAAATTAAGTGGAATGGGCAGAGAAGGGATTAAATATGCGCTAGAGGAGATGACAGAGTTAAAGCTAATTAGCTTTAAATTGTGATTTGTTTACTGCAAAGGGGGAGAAAATAGATGGCAAGTACGGTTGTTACAGGCGCTAACTATGTAATGGATGTATTTGATGATCCGTATAATAAAAGAATTCGCATTGACGATATAAAGGGCAATTTCAGCGAGGCAATTGCGAAGGCGGAGGAACTAGCCGTCAACTCTGGAGCAGAAAAACTGATTGTAAAGGGGAGAAAAGAGCAGTTTGTCCAATTATTAGAAAAAGGTTATCAATATGAGGCAATGATCGACCGTTTTTTCCTTGGTTCAGATTGTTATTTCTGCTGTAAGTATTTTAATAATAATAGAAGAAATAGTGATTCCTTTGTATCAGAAGATGAGATCGTTAAAGATGTGCAATTATTAGAAAGGAATTTTTTGTTGAATTCTCCACCTGAAGAGTACAAGTTGATTTTTATTCAAAAGGAAGAAGTCGAATTGCTTGCGACACTTTATCAGCAGGTATTTAAACTTTACCCAACCCCGCTACACGACCCAGCTTACATTTTAAAAACACTTGATGAGGGGACAATTTATGTAGCTTTTATGAAGGGGAATCAAGTGGTCAGTGCAGCGTCTGCAGAAATTAATGATTTTTATAAAAATGCAGAGCTGACTGACTGTGCGACTTTGCCAGAACATCGCCAATACGGCTTTATGAAAATCCTTTTAACGAAGCTTGAGGAAAAACTTGTGGCTCGAGGGATATTTTGTGCTTATTCGATAGCGAGGGCACAATCATTTGGCATGAATGCAGCTCTACATCAGCTTAGCTATCGTTATCGAGGGAGGTTAACTAATAATTGTTATATTTTTGATAAAATAGAGAATATGAATATGTGGGTAAAGGATTTATCACAGTAGCGTACCAAAGTTTTAGTTATTATGACGACATGCCGGAAAATCGTCTTTTACTGCCGATTTTTCAGCATGTCATTTTTACAATGAGTGGATGGGTAGGTGGTGACGTTTGCCGCAAGAAATTGCAATTTCAAATGAGGTACTAAAGGCGATTTTGTCCAGGATTGATGAAGGGATTCATGTCGTCGATACAAACGGAAAAACAATTTATTACAATGAAGTAGCGGCAAGACACGATGGATTAAATATTAGTGATGTGATCGGCAAGCCTCTGCTGCAGGTGTTTCCATCTCTTAATGAAAATACAAGTACGTTGTTAAAGGTTTTAACGTCAAAGAAAGCCATTTATAATCAGGCGCAAAGCTATACGAATGTTTATGGCAAAAAGATTGAAACGATGAATACGACGCTTCCGATCTTTGTGAAAAAGCATTTTGTTGGAGCGATGGAAATAGCAAAGGATCACAGTACGATGAAAAGATTATCTGAGCAACTTGTAGATTTACAGAGGCAATTGCTCGCCAAAAAAAATAGTTTGAAGAGGAAGAGTACGGCTTCGTATACACTGCAAGATTTATTGACAAAAAATCCCCAATTCATTGAAATGAAAAAAGAGGCCGAGAAGCTTGCTCGTTCCCATTCACCTATATTAGTCTTTGGTGAAAGTGGAACAGGAAAAGAACTTTTTGTTCAAGGTATACATCATGCATCACCTCGTGCCAGTGCTCCTTTTATCGCGCAAAATTGCGCAGCTATTCCTGAAAATCTTTTGGAAAGCATCCTCTTTGGTACGGCGAAAGGAAGTTATACTGGTGCAGTGGAGCGCCCTGGATTATTTGAATTAGCAGATGGGGGAACCCTTTTTCTTGATGAAATTCACGCGATGCCGATTGAACTTCAGGCAAAGCTGTTAAGAGTTCTTGAAGACGGCCGTTTTAGACGGCTAGGTGGCGCAAAAGATATCGTCGTTGATGTAAGGGTGATGGCCGCAATGAACGTTCATCCGAAAGCAGCTCTCGAACAGAAACTTCTCCGTTCAGATTTATTCTATCGATTGAACGTTTTTACATTTGAACTAACGTCATTGCGAAATCGCAAAGAAGACATTTTATACTTATCAGAGATTTATATAAAAAACTTCAATCAAAGCTTAAACAAAAAGGTTCAACGTATTTCGGATGATGTGAAAGAGGTGCTCCTGAGCTATTCCTGGCCTGGAAACGTAAGGGAATTGAAGCACGCCCTAGAGTATATGATGAATATTTGCACCGGCGAGCAATTAGAGCGGGACGATCTGCCGGTTATGTTAAAGGAATTTTTAAAGAAAGGTGCAAAGCGAATAAGTGGGGAATCGTTGTCATTTCGCGAAAGGGTTGCAGCGTTTGAACAGGAAATGATATTGGAAGCGCTGCAAAGAACGGGGGGGAATATTCAGCAAGCAGCATCTATGCTTAGACTCCCTAGGCAAACATTGCAGTATAAAATTCAAAAATATGAATTAGATGCCGAATAACCAGCACCTAGTCCCTTTGATTCAACCTCGCTTATAAAGAAAGTAACCTTTGGCAATGGCTAGTGCTTTTTTATGCGCTGCTGTTGAATTTGGCTTATTTTCTTAACTCTTCAGTATAATTTGACGTGTGAAGTCAAGGTTACAAACGAAAAATGTTTTCCTTTTACCAAACAATAGTAATAAACGTTTCTGCCGCATCGCTTGAGAGACTTTTCATAGTATGAGCATAAGCAGGTAGCATATTTAGACATTCTAGAGCCTTTCTTCCCCTAATTTTATTACTTTGGCATGAATATTGCATAAATTATAATAAATCTGATTTAAGGGGGAAAAAGTGTGAAGCATGGATTGTATAAGCCGAAAAGGCATTGGCAGGATATAGAGCTCTGGAAGGATGTCTCCGAAGAGCAATGGAATGATTGGTTGTGGCAATTGACGAATACAATTCGAACGCTAGATGATTTAAAAAAGGTGATTCATTTAACACCGGAAGAAGAAGAGGGAGTAAAGATCTCTACAAAAACGATTCCCTTAAATATCACCCCTTATTATGCATCATTGATGAATCCCGATGATCCTCGCTGTCCCATTCGCATGCAATCAGTACCAGTTTCAAAAGAAATCTATAAGACGAAATATGATTTAGAGGATCCGCTCCATGAAGACGAAGATTCTCCTGTACCAGGATTAACACATAGATATCCAGATCGCGTTCTTTTTCTTGTTACGAACCAATGTTCGATGTATTGCCGCTACTGTACGAGACGAAGATTCTCCGGGCAAATTGGGATGGGCGTCCCAAAGAAGCAGCTTGACAATGCCATTAATTATATTCGCAATAATACTGAGGTGAGAGATGTCCTTATTTCTGGGGGGGATGGTCTCCTTATTAACGATACGATTTTAGAGTATATTTTGAAGAATTTGCGCGAGATTGATCATGTGGAGATTATCCGGATTGGAACCCGTGCTCCAGTTGTTTTTCCTCAGCGAATTACGGAAAACTTATGCAATATTTTAAAAAAGTATCACCCGATTTGGTTGAACACTCATTTCAATACATCTATTGAAATAACGGAGGATTCTAAGCGTGCATGCGAAATGCTCGCCAATGCTGGTGTACCAGTTGGAAATCAGTCTGTGATTTTAGCAGGAATCAATGACAGTGTTCCAATTATGAAAAAGTTAATGCACGATCTAGTAAAGATTCGCGTTCGTCCGTATTATATTTATCAATGTGATTTATCAGAAGGAATTGGTCACTTCAGGGCTCCAATTTCAAAGGGGTTAGAAATTATTGAAGGCTTAAGAGGACACACATCCGGGTATGCAGTTCCAACCTTTGTCGTTGATGCTCCTGGTGGTGGTGGAAAGATTGCGCTTCAGCCCAATTATTTAATTTCACAAAGTGCAAATAAGGTTGTACTTCGAAACTTTGAAGGAGTGATAACAACTTATCCTGAACCAGAGTCCTATACTCCAGACACGGCTGAAGGCTATTTTAAAGAAATTTATCCAGAAATGGAGGAAAAAAGATCAAATATTGGAGTCTCTGCCTTAATGAATGATCAGCAATTTAACCTTATACCAGAGGGAATTGAAAGACTGCACCGCCGTGAACAGTATGAAAGTGATCCTACGCATGCTTCGCTAAAGAATCAGAGGGAAAAACGCGATTTATTAAAGGAGAAAAAGTACCGTGCGCAGCAGGATAAGTATCAGAAAGTGGATGTAGAAACGAAGGAGGCATAAACATCGTGGGAAACTGTGCTTGGTGTGAAAGCAATGAAGTACGTACAGATGAGCAATCAGTTTATTGGGAATTACCCGATGGATCAAAAGCAATTGAAATTAGTGAAACACCGACTATCGTTTGTAAAGCTTGTGGAATGGTCTATCAAGATGAAACAATAGTGAAGGAAATAGAGGATCAACTCTATTTAATTAATACGAAGAATTTAGAGAATATTATCACTTTTAAAGCTTTAATGGAAAAACCAAGATTATTAAAAAAGAATTACTTTGATTTCACTTCGTAATATCTTTTCTTGATTTGTCCTGGCACTCTAAAAGGGGTGCCATTTTTGTATAGGTTACCGTTTAAAAAAATTGAAACCATAATGTTGTAATTTTCAAAACTAATTCCATCCTTTCGCCTTCTTTAAGAAAGATAGTTAAACAGAAGTGCCATTACGTAGTCTATTTTGGAGCAGAAAGCTCCTGATTCCTGAGGAAGTAACGTGAAGAGCTTTAACCTTGCAGGAGTGTCTATGTTGTATGGCGAATGCCCGCAAAAGCAAGCGCCAAAAATGGATACAACGAATTATCCTGATTGACAGGTTGAAAAACAGTCGGTTGTTCAGTTTTAAATTTTTTCATCGGAGCATTGTATCACTTTAACCAAAAGTTTGAACAAAAACAGATGAATGAGCCATTCGTTTGATAAATAAGGGGGGATGTTCAGTATTTATTTTCCTTTTAAAACCCAAAAACCAAATAAGATGATGCTTAAACCGATTGCAGTACGCCAACTGGGAACCTCTTTTAAAAATATGTAACCAATGGCTACGCTGACCAAAACTTCCAGTCCTTTTGAAACGATTAGGGAAAAGCTTAAATTATGGACGGTTTTTGTTAGAAATTTAACACCGTAACCTATCATCATGCTTGCGGAAAGGAAGAGGGGAGTTATTTTTATATAGTATAGTAAAGTAGATAAAAAATGTGAGTCAATGTGCTTCGTATGGTAAGCGTAAACAGCATTAATAATTAGTAATCCGCTTGTCATTAACAAGAGAGAAAGTAATAACATAAAAGGCAGTCTCCAATATTTTAGTTTCTATAATTTTTGCCTTTATGCAAAATAATTATGTGATTTTAATAAACAAATTTAACTTTGTTATATTAAATCAGAATAGAATGAAAGATATGATTTTGTAAAGTATATAGAAGGGATGCGGAGAAGCTATTACCTTACGTTTAAGTGTTTTATTGATCAATTTTAAACTGCTTCTTTTTTTATGGACGATTTCCTCACAAATAAGTTATAGTAATAGACAAAATCGAAGCAAAAGGAGATAGCAAATTGATGTTGAAATCGTTCTATCATTTTTTGATGAAATATCGTCATCCAAAGCCGCAAAATGACATCAGCCTTTTTGCCAATGCTGCATATGAAGATCATAGTTTTCCTAAAAGCAGTGAGGATTACGATGAATTAAGTAATTATTTAGAGTTAAACGGACATTATTTAACAAGCATGGTCGTATTTGATAAGGCATGGGAGATCTATCTTTCTACGGAAAAAAGATAATATTGCTGAAGAAGGGGAACCAGTTTAAAGCTGGTTCCCTATTTTCATCCCTCTTTAGTAGAACTTATGACTTCTGAACCAAATTCTAAGCATTCTTTACAGATAGATACTCCAGGGCCTAAGGCTAACTCTCCTACCTCTAGTTTGCTTCTTCCGCAGAATGAACAATTGTCTATATGGGACAAATCACTACTGCTATTGGGCATTGAGTTTTTTTCTAAAGCGTCATAAAGCTCGTCAATTAATTTAGGTTCAATATAATCAAAATCATTTTTCATTTTTACTGCGATCGTCGTATAGGCTATAGCCATTCCTTCATAAAATCGTTGTCTAGTTAATTCCTCGCTATTTCGAGATTTTTCATCGCATAAACTACTTAATTTCTCTAATTCTAAAATAATATCCTCAACTTTAGCTCCTCGAAACGTTTTTTTGCGAAAATCTTGTTCCAAAACTGAAAACCTCCTTTATATTATGTACACATATGTATACATTTATATATATATATTCTTTAAAATAAGTAATTATCCTGCTTTTTTTTAAAATTCTTAGTTTAATGATATTTACCTAAAGTACGGATTCCTTTTATTGAGCATATAATACCGTAACTAATTCACGACTCATCATGTGGGAGATGGAGGCTATGAAAGAAAGGAAAAAACCAAAATTTAAGATCGGTGATACAGTCGTGATCACGATTTATGGTACGGTTGGAAAGGTGACAGATGTTAAATGGCTTGATGGCATGCATGTCTATGGAATAAATGGGAGTGAAGGCTTGTTTATGGAATCTAGTCTTCAAAACTTATCAGAATATGAAGGCCATGTTACGGAAAAAGAGCGCATTGATATCGAGTATCGCTATTTCATTGGCGATCTTGTTCAAGTGAAAGGTTATGGTACTGATTTGTTTAAAATCGTTGGCTTTAGAACGGAAATTTGGAGATATAAAGAAGATGCATGGGAAGATGTAATTTATGAGCTGGCAAGAATAAAAGATGGAGAATGGCTTGAGGCAGGTGATGAAGAATTGACTTTAGTGGCGGATGCGGAAAACGCAGAGATGTTCATTCAAAAGTTAGGTCTTTTATTTTTCTCCAATAAAAAGAAACCTTTAGAGTTTCAAAGTACAACATCAAGATATCGAAAGCGAGAAAAACAGTTTCTAGAGGAGCGAAAAGAGCAAAGTCAGCTGATCGATACATTGCTGGATATCTATAATGATTATGCGCTACTCTATCAGTTCTTTCAAGACGAGGAATATAAGCAAATCATGAGAATGATAGTGAGAAAACTCGAACTAATTGTAGCCAATTCCCGCTCGCTTCATCAAAAGCCATGGCAATAATTAAAGAAAGAGGAGTAAATAAAGGAGAAGTGGTATACCTAACAATATAGTGAATTTAAATTGCCATGAGGTAATTTTTGCAAAGAAGTGCAATGTCATGCTGTCTTCCTCGTTTAAATCTTTTCTCCACGTCTTAAATGCTTCTGAAATATTCATCTTTTAAAAAGCCTCCTTTTTAAATCATTCTATGCTTGTCCAATACTGAAATATGACCAAAAATTAAAAAGGAAGGTTGTACAAACACGAAGAAAGGTGAAATTTCTAGTTAATGAGAATGAAAAGGAATTTGTTATCATACATTTTGTACAAAGGGGGCGATTCTGTGAAAGAAATTGAAGTATTTATTGATACTGATGAGATTGCAGAGTTTTTCTTCCGAGAATTATTAAGGAGAGGATACGCTCCTTCGGATGGAGAAGTGGAAGAGCTTGCAGATATTACTTTTGAATATTTGTTAGCGAAATGCATTATTGATGAAGAAGTAGAAGACATATGAGTGATGAATGATCTGACGAAAAAATATGCAATAAATGAGAAAGGACTGTTTTTAACAGTCCTTTCTCATTTTACATTCAAGGTGAAAAATAATAGGGAAGTGCTCACAATGCGAAAAGGAAGTCTCGATTATTTATTAAGTATTTTTGCGGTCTTTTGCTCGATACTCTTTCTCATGTGCTTCTTGTTCAGCAACGATCTGCTCAGCAGGAATATGATTGTTCTTTTTCGGTTGATTAATGCGGCTTCTATGTTTTTTACCCATGATAGCCTCCTTCGGCTTATTTTTTATGCTGTTTTTTTATCGTTAAGGATGTATGAGGTTCGGTATTTGATCTCGAAGACGGATTCGTTTCATTTGCATGCTGCACGGCTTGCCTAAGCTTCTTACTCATTTTTTCTTTAGCCAAGTAGCATTCCTCCTTTATAAGGTTCGCCTTATTTTTCCCCAATCAAATTGAATCATTCGTAATGAAAAATCATGACTCTACAAACAATAAAATTAACGCTATAATAGGACAAGAAAGCTAGTGTACATGTTATACTTATTTTTCATAAAGGTGAAGGAGGATTTTTCATGAGTGTACATATTGGTGCAAAAGAAAATGAAATTGCAGAGACTGTCTTATTACCAGGTGATCCGTTAAGAGCAAAATACATAGCAGAAACATTTTTAGAAAATCCTGTTTGTTATAATGAAGTGCGTAATATGTTTGGATATACTGGAACATATAAAGGTAAGCGCGTATCTGTACAAGGAACAGGTATGGGGGTTCCTTCTATTTCCATTTATGTTAATGAGCTGATGCAAAGCTATAATGTCCAAAATTTAATTAGAGTTGGCACGTGTGGAGCGATTCAAAAGGATGTAAAAGTGAGAGATGTCATCTTGGCCATGACAGCTTCAACTGATTCACAAATGAATCGCATAACATTTCGTGGAATTGATTATGCTCCGACTGCGAATTTCGAGCTTTTAAAAAAAGCGTATGATGTCGGCGTTGAAAAGGGACTAAATCTTAAGGTGGGCAATGTCTTTACGGCCGATATGTTCTATAATGATAATGCGGAACATGAAAAATGGGCTCAGTATCAAATTCTTGCTATTGAAATGGAAACAGCTGCACTTTATACATTGGCAGCTAAATTTGGCCGAAATGCGCTCTCTGTTTTAACCGTTAGTGATCATTTAATAACGGGAGAGGAGACAACTGCTCAGGAGAGACAAACAACCTTTAATGAAATGATCGAGGTTTCTCTTGAGGCTGCCATTAAGTAACGGATACTAGAAGTTCAGATGCAGCTTCACTGTGTATGTGTGTGAAGCTGCCTTTTTATTCAGCGAGCAATCATGTAAAATAAATTTGTCTTTAGTTTAAAGAATTAAGTCATTGAAGCATTGGTGGTTACTATGAAAAAAAATATTTTAACACTATACATGTTATGTAGCATTCTAATTATAAGTGGCTGCAGTCAATTTGATGCTCTCGTTAATAAAATTCCGTTTATGAACCAAAGCGATGGGGGACATCGAGTCGAGGAAAACGAAGAAGTGGCAGAAAACACGGGAGAGAAGGAAGAGGAAATGGAAGAAGAGGCGGCAACTGAAAGCCTAACGCTTGAGTCCCAATTTTTTAATGAGATTAAAGAGGTTGACGGGAAATTAGTTATTCAAAATCCATTAAATATATTGGCACTGGTTAATAAAGAATTTGCTCTTCCGGATCATTATGCGCCAGAGGATTTAGTACGGCCAAAGGTCCCTTTTTCTTTCGGAGATATTGATATTGAAAAAAGTTATATGAGAAAAGAAGCAGCGGACCATCTTGAATTATTGTTTAATGCTGCTGAACAAGCAGGAATCGAAATATTTGCTGTCTCAGGCTATCGCTCTTATGAGCGCCAAGTGGATGTATTTGCTGCTAAGGCGAATCAGGTTGGTGAACAAGCAGCAGCAACTGTTGTAGCAGTACCAGGGTTTAGTGAGCATCAGACTGGATTAGCGATGGATATATCAAGTAGAAGTATTAATCTTGAGTTAATTGAGAAATTTGAGGAAACAAAGGAAGGTAAGTGGTTAGCTGAAAATGCACATAAATTTGGTTTTATACTGCGATACCCAAAAGGAAAAGAAGAAATTACCGGTTATCAATATGAGCCTTGGCATTTTCGCTATGTCGGAATTGAAGTAGCCACTACCATGTTCGAAAAGGATTTAACGCTAGAAGAGTATTTTAATCTTGTCGAGAAAATTTAAATTAAGTCACAATTTGTTCATATTTTCTTTATATAATAATTGGATACTGAAAAGGGGGAAAATGAAAACAATGCTCGTTTTGATTTTACCCACTTTTTTCTTTGTAAAATGATTGATTTAAATGTTATGCTAAATAGCAAAGGATTTTTTGGATTGGTGCAGTGCCTTTGACGCATGGATTCTATGGAAATGAAAGTGGTGACAATATTGGAAAATGAAGAATTGAATAAAGAGTCGAATGAAAACCATTCGGGATTCATTCAGATGAAAAAGTTTCATTTCGTCATGCTCTTGTTCTTCGTTGTGTTTTTATCAGCAGGGATCACAACATTTGCACTTGCCTTTGGCGATGAAAAGGCAGTACCGGTGATAAGTGAGAGAAAAGAATTTGAAAAGCTGTATACAGCCTTCGATACAATAAAGAAAAGCTACTATAAAGAAGTGGATGAAAATACATTAGTAAATGGCGCGATTAATGGAATGATTGAATCATTGGATGATCCATACTCTGATTATATGAATGAAGAGGAGGCAGCGAACTTTCATCAAAGCATTTCTTCATCATTTGAAGGAATCGGTGCTGAAATACAAGAAAGGGATGGCAATATTGTCATTGTCTCACCTTTGAAGGGATCCCCAGCAGAAAAAGCTGGTATTCGTCCAGAGGATAAAGTTCTTTCAGTAGATGGAGAAAGCCTCCAAGGAATGAGTTCTACTGAGGCCGTTATGTTAATTAGGGGAGAAAAGGGCTCAAAGGTTGAGCTCGAAATAGAGCGACCTGGCATTGAAGATCATTTAATGATCACAATTGTCCGTGATACGATCCCGATTGAGACAGTATATGGTGAAATGATCGATGATGAAATTGCAAAAATTCAAATTACATCATTCTCTGAAAATACGTCAAAGGAATTGATTGAAACTTTAAATGAATTGCAAAATCAGGGGATGAAGGGATTGGTCTTAGATTTGCGACAAAACCCTGGTGGCTTATTGGATCAAGCAATCGCAATTTCTAACCTCTTTGTTCCGGAAGGTGATATTTTATTCCAAGTTGAGGATAGGAATGGCAATATTGAACAAGTAAAGTCAAATAATAAAAATAACGCTTCTGTACCACTTGTTGTCGTTATTGATAAAGGAAGTGCGAGTGCTTCCGAAATTCTTGCAGCCGCAGTTAGTGAATCAGCGGAAGTGCCGCTAGTTGGAGAAAAATCTTTTGGGAAAGGAACCGTGCAAAGAGCACAAGACTTTGCCGATGGTTCAAATATTAAATTTACAACAGAGAAGTGGTTAACGCCAAAGGGTAACTGGATTCATGAAAAAGGGATCAGTCCTGACTATGAAGTGGCATTGCCAGAATACTCTACATTAACGATTCTAAATCCAAATGATGAATTGAAGCTTTCTAGTTCATCTGCTCAAGTGAAATCAGCGCAGTCGATGTTAAAAGCACTTGGATATGATCCAGGCCGTGAAGATGGCTTCTTCGATGATAAGACTAAAGATGCTGTAATCGAATTCCAAAAGGAACAACAATTGGAAGAAACAGGAGTTTTAACAGGTGAAACTTCTTTAAGGCTTATGGAAAAATTGCGAGAGCTTATTAACGAAAATGATACGCAAATCCAGAAGGCAGTTGAATTATTAAAAGAGCAACTATAATCAGAGCCCTCCAAATATGGAGGGTTCTTTTACTTAGGGTAAAACATTTTTGTAAAATATTTGTAAGCGTGTACGAAATAGGCTAAAATGACTTTTTAGAGAAGAGCAAGTAATAGTAGGTGATGATTTGCAACAAGTAGTAAATTTCGATGATCAGTTTAAAGAAAAAATTGTCGAATTTGAAAGAGAGTGTGAAAAAGTTTGTGCTTCCCTTGAAAAGAAATATCAAGGGAAATTTCAGGATTTCGATCTTCAATTGTTAATTGAATTTACTAGGACAATTAAAGGGAAGGTGGCACAATCTTCGGAGATATATCATGATTGTTATCAATCATTTATAGAGGTTGGCATTGAAAAAGATGAAGAATTTTATCCAAATGCTTATATTCCAATTTGGCGCTGCAAAAAGGATTTTTTTCAGAAAATCGGGTATTTTACAAACTTCGACATCGAAGGAATAAGGTGTAAAATTATGTTAATTATCGAAGAAATGCTGCAGGAGAAAGCTGATGATAGTCATTCATGATGCATGCTCTTAGTGCATTAGGGGAAAACTCACCATATGTAAATTTTGATAATGAGTGAGTGCTTATGAAAACCTTTAAGGTACTGATTTTGTTGCTTTTGCTATTGGCGGGACAGCATCATGTATCGGCTGACAAACATATGTCGAATGATATTGAATTCATTCCATGGGATCAGGTAAATCTGCTACTTCCAAAGTATTCGAAGTTCACAGTACGAGATGTCTTAACGGGAATGGAATTTAATGTTCAAAGGCGCGCAGGTAGCAGGCATGCAGATGTACAGCCATTAACGAAAAATGATACGAAAATCTTGAAAGAGATTTATCAAGGACAATGGAGTTGGAGACAAAGGGCCATTCTCGTTTTATATAAAGGTCATCAAATTGCTGCTTCTATGCATGGTATGCCGCATGGAGCAGGTGCGCTGCAAAATAATTTTCCCGGTCATTTTTGCATCCATTTTTACGGAAGTACGACGCACCGAAGAAATAGTATGGATATATCTCACAAATTAATGATTTTTAAAGCGGCGGGGAAAATATACGAGCATTTGCAAACGGCAAGTCCCTATGAAGTAATTAGTGCATTTATTGCAGGTATGAAAGAAGATGACGAAGAAATCATTGATATGGTGACGATTCAGAATTTAACATGGGGAAAATCCTTATCAACAGTAGAAACGATCATGATTGCAAATATGCCACAGCTCCCAGATGAAGACTTGGTTTCTCAATCACAACTTTCAGTGCCAATTGAGCTTGACTGGTATAGAGCAGGTGTTGGAAGGAAAAATAGTCACGGAGAGATTCATTTATTTAGATTTTTGCCATCAGAAGGTTGGAAAATTGATGCGCAGCGTTTTGTAGAAGATTTTTTTGAAGATGAGATGGTAGAATGAAGGAAAAAATAACGCTTGAGTTTTTTTCAAGCGTTATTTTTTTCACCAAATTTAACAAAGGTGA
Organism: Robertmurraya sp. DFI.2.37; assembly: GCF_029211245.1. Taxonomy (NCBI): domain Bacteria; kingdom Bacillati; phylum Bacillota; class Bacilli; order Caryophanales; family Bacillaceae; genus Robertmurraya; species Robertmurraya sp. DFI.2.37. Next base: position 24,012 of record NZ_JARGEJ010000036.1, read on the forward strand.
GCTCGTCTTCAATTAAGCCGCATGCCGCACATTGGACACGAATGTCTGGTCCGTTATAGGCTATATGGAAGGGGCTTAACTGTTCGCTTCCATACTCTTCTATTACGTCACCAGTACGTGGGTCCATTTTTACATACTGTGGTTCCTGTCTAATAACATTAAAACGGCTTCGGTTTGTTTTGCAATTTGGACAACAATAAGGTGAATTCATTTACATTCTCCTTTCATTGGGCTATGTTATGGTTAAATATCTATTGTTCGAGTTATCCTTGATATTGGTAAATATGATACTTTGGACATGAGTAAACTTCATGGAGAGCAAAAATCGATATGTCAATTCTGTTTAGCAATGTCTTCATTTTATTTTGCCCAGAATCGATGCAGACATTCGATAACCTTTCTTGCTTCGTAATAAATTGTTAAAAAGGCGGATGGAAAGTGGTTTTCAATTATGATGAACTATTAAAACAATATCGTTCCCTTTGGAACAATCGTGTTTTACAAGTTGAAAAAGATAGTGAGAATACCTTATTGGAAGCTATTCGTAGGGAGCTTAACGATGAAAATTCGCATCCTCGAATTCGTAAAGGGCTTCACGAAAAATTTTATTTTGCGATAAAAAGAATCAATCGTTCTTCTCTCTCTGAACACTTAAAAACACAACTTATTGCACTGCACATTAAGGTGATGGAAGAACAAGAAGGAAAGTAGGTATAAGTTGCTATTTTATTTATTTTGCTGATTTATTGAAAAAGTTCACTATTCGTTCACAGATTCCTTTTTTTTGAACGATATAATGGGTATGAACGCTCAAGTAAGTATGTTGGAAAATTTTCGAATAGGGGAGAAATACATAATGCAAAAAAAATTTATTGGTTTCATGGCTATTTTTATGTTGGCACTAATGCTCACTGCATGTTCTGAAGAGAAAAGTGAGGAAAACGAGCTTCCGATATTAGATGTTGAGCTCACCGTAACTCCTGAAAAAGCTGAGCCAGGAGAAGCAGTAACGATTGAAGCAAAAGTAACCTATGGAGATGAGGATGTTACAGATGCTAATGAAGTTACATTTGAGATATGGCGAGCCCATGACGAAGAGCATGAAAAGGTCGAAATAGAACATGCAGAAAAGGGGATTTACCGTCACGAAAAAACTTTTTCAGAAGAGGGAACCTATTATGTTATATCACATGTTACAGCTAGAGATATGCATAATATGCCGAAAAAAGAATTTGTTGTCGGTGAAGCAAGCGAACCAGAAGAGTCTCCTTCCTCCACTCATATGAACCATTCAGAGGATGAGCATTCATCTGATCATGGTGAAGATGGTCATGAAGGGGAATGATCGAGTCATACAAAATAGTTAGCGGTTTTTAGGTCAGCAACTGAACATTCCCAGCTATCATTCATATTCGCGAATATCAATCTCTGTGTATTGTAAATGGATTGATTTTGGCAGTTTAATTTCGAGGGTCCCTTCTTTGTAAGAGGCCCTCGCACCTTTTCTCTTCACAATCGCTGGAAGCGTGATTGTATGTTTATCCTCAGCTTCGGGAAAATGCTCAATGATAAGTTGATTGGAAGTGTGGAATATTCGCATATTACTAACGTCATTTTTATTTTTGACTTGGATGATGACATACACATCGTCATGTGTCTCAAATACATTTGCTTCCAGTTGATTGAACTTCTGCGTAGTTGGTTGTGCAGAGATATTAAACGGATTACTCCCTTTTGTAAAATCCGTCTCTTGCATTTCTGCTGGCATCATTTTTCCAAGCATTTCATTTACATATTTTTCAATTTCTTCTGGTCGCATTTGCTGTAGTTTTTTTATTGTATCTTTATTAAACGGAGTAAAATTCCATGGAAACATGTGGTTCTTCCTTTCCGCTTAAGAGCGATAAAGATCATTTTTTGCCAGTAGAGTACAATATCATCGTATGCAAAAAAATGGGATGGGTTATTTTTTCACAGCGCAAAGTATATAAAGTTGCAAAGAAATGGACGGATTGTTTGCATATCTTTCGATTTCTTTTTAGTATAGAGGTAGGTTCAGTTCATGATTTTTAACGTCATGAAAGGAACGTATATAAAGTATATTCATATTGTGAGGTTAGTCATTTGAAACAAAAAACCGCCTTAATAACCGGTGGAGCAACGGGAATCGGGAAAAGAACGGCGTTAGAGCTCGCCGGAAGTGGAGTTAACCTAGTTATTAATTTCCGAAGCAGTGAAGAACAGGCGAAGGAGCTTGCAAATGAGCTACATTCATACGGAATAAAGAATATTATCGTGCAGGGCGATCTTACGAGAGAAGAAGATTGCAAAAAATTGGTGGAAGCCGCTCTGAATTTTTCTCCGACCATTGATATCCTTATTCATAATGCTGGCCCTTATATGCATAAGCGAAAAGAAATGGTTGATTACACTTTTGAAGAATGGAATTACATAATTAATGGGAATTTAAATGCAGTATTTTATTTATCAAAATCGTTTATTCCGAAAATGAGGGAGCAAAAATGGGGGCGCATCGTGACTGTTGGTTTTGACCGAGTTGAATCGGCACCAGGATGGATGTATCGCTCCGCTTTTGCAGCTGCTAAAACGGGGCTTGCTTCATTAACAAAAACAATAGCGCTAGAAGAAGCTGAAAATGGTATTACCGTAAATATGGTTTGCCCAGGTGATATAACAGGTGAGTGGAAAGAGAGAATGATCGGTGATGCCCGTGATGTATTTGACAAGGATACGCCGATTGGACGCCCCGGTACAGGACAAGATATTTCAAGGGTGATTTCCTTTTTAGTAATGGAGGAATCTAGTTTTATCACAGGGGGAATTATCCCGATTACAGGGGCAAAAGATGTTCTTGGTAAAGTAAAGCGTCTCAACTTTTAACTGTTAGAAGTAAAAAGTGTTGTAAACACTAGGTGATGATGTCAACATCTGTGCTTGATGGAAAGAGCTAGAAATTTTAAGTGATGGTCTGCCAAAGTTTCAGGGTTTAGCCTTGATACAACAAGAAAGCGTTTATTACCTAAACGCGAAAAAAGCAAATGAAACAAAACAACTCGTTTTGAACTGACTCAATAAAGTTAGACAAATATTTTTATGCAACTTTTAAGACTTGAGTTCGGTATTCCACCGGGCTCAGGTCTTTTAATTTTGCCTTCATTCGTTTGTGATTGTAATAGTATATATAGTTTGTGATTGTAATAGTATATATAGTCAGCTAATTCCCTTTCAAATGCTCTATACTGTCAAACTCCTGTAAATAAAGGAGTTCGGACTTTAATAAGCGAAAGAAATTCTTTATGACTGCATTATCCAAATAATTCCCTTTTCGGGACATGCTCTGTGTAATCTGATGCTGTTCTAATGTCTTTTGATATGGATTCATTTGATAATGTCAACCTTGATCTGAATGGAGGATTATTTGATCTTCCGGTTGAATTCGTTCAATCGCCTGCTCTAACATATCTCCCACTAACTTATAAACAGGGCGTTTCATCACGGTATAAGCGATAATTTCACCATTACATAAATCAAGTACGGGAGAGTGATAACGTTTCTCTCCAAAAAGGTGGAATTCTGTAACGTCAGTTACCCATTTTTGGTTTATTTTTTGGGCTGAAAAATCACGATTTAATAGATTCGGAGCGATTTTCCCGACATTGCCTTTGTAAGCTCGATACTTTTTCATTCGTACCAGACATTTTAGTCCCATTTCATTCATTAGGTGATTTCTAGTTTTCGGATTATGATGAAATCCTCTTTTCTCTAGTTCTTTAGCTATTCGACGGTACCCATAACGACCTTTGTGTTCATGGTAAATCTCTTTGATCTCCTCTTTGACTTCCCCATATTTATCTACTTGATGCAATCGTTTTTCCCAATAATAATACGTGCTATGTGGAATGTCTGCGACTTCAACTATTTCCACGACCTCATACTGCTCCTTTAGTTCAAAAATTACTTGCGCTTTGATTTTGTTTGTAATTTTTCCTGCATTTGAACGAAAGCATTCAACTTTTTTAAGTAGGCATTCTCCATTTCTAATCGTTTCACTTTCACTTGTAATGCTTCTACTGTATCTTCAATTGCACCTTCAACTGCTGTTGAAGTATCTTTCTTTGTTCCACTTTTCTTTATTTCTTTTTTCATGGATAAACGCCCCTTTTTCTTTGGTTGTAGGGCATTTATTCCATCTTGCTTCAACTTTAATCTCCAATTTCGTATCATTCCCGGAGAAGAAATATTAAAAATCGCAGCTGTATCAATAGAAGATGTACCCGTTTCGTTCATAAAATTTAGTACATCCATTTTAAACTGAGCGGAATAACTTGTATAGTTTTTTTGAAAAGCTTCAATACCTTGATGTTCGTAAAGACGAATCCACCCACTCACAATAGCTGCGTTTACCTGAACCTCTCGTGCAATCTCATTGATAGGCTCATTCCCATATACATACCGTAAAACTATTTTTATTCTTTCTTCTGCAGTAAATTTGGACATAAAAAAACCTCCGTAAACGTTAGATTGTGTCTAACATTTACGGGGCAGTACATTTTTTCCTTTGCTCTTTTTTATATTTGTTTAAGCTGTTTGAATTTTTGCTTTTGGATATAAATGAGTCTCATACTTAAAGTAAGTGCCCCAACAGCCAATCCACTAATTAGTCCAATCCAATAGCCAACAGGGCCAAGAGATGTATGCATCGCTAACATATAACCAACTGGCAGACCGATAACCCAGTAGGAAATCAATGACATCATCAAGGTCATGTTAACATCTTTATAGCCTCTTAATGCTCCTTGAATAGGGGCTTGAATCGCATCAGATAATTGAAAGAAAAGGGCAAATAACAAGAAATGTGCTGTTAATTCCAATACTCTTGCATCTGTTGTGTAAAAGCTAGCAATTTCAAAGCGGAAAATAAGTAAGATCAGTCCGCAAAAAATCGCCATCATTACGCCAAGTGAGACACCAATCCAACTATACTCTTTTGCATCTTTTAATCGCCCTGCCCCTACTTCAAAACCAACTAGGATTGTTAAAGCCATTGAGATACTTAACGGGACCATGTATAAAAAGGAGGCAAAGTTAACTGCGGCTTGATAGGAGGCGATGGTGATCGTATCAAATACACTCATTAATAAAGTGACAGCCGAGAAAATGCTTGTTTCAAAAAAAATTGAAAAACCTATTGGCACGCCAATTAGTAAAATTTCTTTCCATTTCTTTAACGAAATGCGATGAACGGTTTTAAATAATTGAAAAGATGAAAATGGATAATGTCTGGAAGTTACGAAAAAGGCAATCCCCATAATCAGCCAATAGGTTATCGTAGAGGCAAATCCAGCACCAACACCACCAAGCTCTGGTAAGCCTAATTTTCCAAAAATAAGAACGTAGTTAAAAAATACGTTTATCGGAAGAGCTGACAATGTGATCAGCATCGAGACTCTTGTTTTTCCTAATGCGTCGATGAAGGAACGAAGTACATTATAGACGAATAATGGCAAGATCCCAAAACTAAGGGCGGTTAAGTAATCCATTGCAATGCGTCGCACTTCATCTTCAAGGCTCATCATATTTAGCAGTGGATTTAATAAGAAGAGACCGCTAATAATGACCGTTAAGGCGATAACAATACTTAAATAAATTGCTTGAATAACATTAAAAGCCACCTCATTTGCTTTTTTACCTCCAATTAGTTGAGAAACGATGGGGGTAACTGCCAGCAGGATTCCGCTAAGCCCAGAAAAAACCGCAACCCAAATCGAAGAACCGATTGCGACACCAGCTAAATCATTGGGGCTAAATCTACCCGACATCATCGTATCGAAGAAGCTCATGGAAAACATCCCAAATTGAGTGATCAAAATAGGAATAAGAATTTGTAGCAGCAGTTTTCCTTTCTGTCTTTTGTTATAAGTTTGCTCCATGTGTATACCTCGTAAAATAGAAATTTTCTGTTATAAGAATGGATTATATCATATTACCGGTGATTAAAATAAGGGAAATGACACAATTTTTAAACATACTTGCGATATTTTTTACATATAGTGTAGGGACATGCGCTTTTGAGAGGAGAATGAAGGTGGCTTATCAAGGGTCAAAGGGCTGGTATGTCCAAAAGTTAAAAGAGCTTGGTGTTTACTATCATCCGGTAGAAAGAAAAAAACTGGAATTATACAAAGCATATGTATTGCGTAATATTTATCTTCAGTTGACCGAAAAAAAAGATTAAGAATGGGCTAACTAAAATGACTAATACAATAGGCAAGGGAAGATGAAGGACTCTTTTTCTTCCCTTGCTTTCTTGTATTTGGATAATCCATTTAACGAACGAGTAAATCTACAGTCACAGTTCTAACTTCAGGCAGTTTCTTCCACTTAGTTGAGGAGCGGTAAACATGTCTGTAACGCTTCACCGATTTGTAAAAAATGTCGATTTCTATTCCAGCGTATGAAACGGTGAAGCGAGAAATACTCCAGTCCGTATGAGAGGTGTATCCGGACAGAACGAGAGAAACGAGAAATACTCCAGTAAGAATAAGCTTCACATTCGACTGACCGGAACAAATGAGGTTTACAAGAGTTCAATCCGATGAATAGTGCCAATAGAACAAAAAGCAAAGTATCGGAACTAACTACATTTGCTTTCTATCCCGACAGAACAGAAGACAGAGCACTAGAAATTCTGCAAAAAAGACCGCTGAAAACTTTTTCAGTGCCTCATTTGCGGAACAGGTGAGATCCCGCAGGAGCGACTCTTCGGAGGAAGCTCACTACCACCTCTCGGAAAGCAAGTGCCCGGAGCGGAACTCAACGGATGTTAACCGCCATTTCATTCAAAAATGACAAAAGGTACCGAGAGGGGTCTCGCAATACCTTTTGTCGATAGTCTAAAACGCCCGTAATAACGTTGGGGTTTATTATGCTTCTAATAAATGATTTGCATCTTGCTGTACATAGCCATGTCGCAATACATGGAGTGTATATAGATCCTTTGGAATTTCATATAAATTATAAATCTGCTCTGAAACATTTAATTGCGCAAAAATTTCTTGTCGTGTTTCATTGGCATAGATGATATAAGGAAGCTTTTCAGCCGCTTTTTGAGAACGAATATTTTCTTTGCGAATTCGCATGTAGACCGTCTCAATGTTAAGGTTATTAAAAATTTCTTCAAAGAAAGCATCCTTCGCGAGCTTGTTATAGCCTTTGCCATGGAAAGGCTTCCCGAGCCAAGTTCCAAGAAAACCAGCGTTATTTTTTATGTCAAATAAATTAATGGTTCCAATCGGATTTCCCCACTCGTCTAGAATTGTACGTGATATCAACTCTCCCCGTTCCTCGGCTTCAATAGTTTGCTTTGTAAGGAACAAAAATTCATCTAACGAGTTAGCCTTATGACGGACAAAAGGGAAGACATCAGGGTGTATCATCCACTCATATAATGCATGACTGTCTTGAAGTTCGCGTTTTTTAAGCATGAATAATTCCCTCCATATTGAGGACAGTCTTATTCTACGCATAAAAAGACTAAGACCCACCCTCGAAATTTTTTATAATGTAGCTAAAAAATTTCGGGGTGGGAATCGAACCCACTAGAACCAGCTCATGGAATATCTTTGAGTGGTGGCGCACCATTTGCCTTCCCTATTGCTTTTTTGTTTTAAGCTTTGTTATATGTCGGTATTGATGTTATCAACAATATTGATTAACAAGTTTTTATTTTAATATGATCAGTATTCTTTCTGTATAATACAAGATTTTTTTGAAAAAGGAAATAGATATTTTATGAAAAATTTTTAAGATTTTTTTCCTTTTTCTTTGAGAAATGTAAACATAAAATAAAGAACAATTCCGGCAACGGATACTCCGATAATCGGGAGAACAAGAGGACGTGAGTATTGCTCAATCTGTTGCCAATGTTCTCCTAATTCGATGCCCAACAAGAGAAATAAAATCGTCCACGGAATCATTGCACCTATCGTCAGCAATGTAAAATGGGCGAGAGGCATTTTGGCTACGCCGGCAGGAATAGAGATAGCATGGCGGATAACTGGAATAAATCTTGCGGAAAAGATCACTCCAGTACCGTATTTATGGAACCATGATTCGGCTGCATCAAGATGTTTTTTTTGTATTAAGATATATTTTCCATACTTTTCTAAAAAAGGTCTACCTCCGTAAGCCCCTAACCAATATAAGAACAACTGAGCGAGCGTTCCACCGATTACTCCGCAAAGAAGGGCTCCGAAAAAATGAATTTGTCCGGTACCAATTAAATAACCACCATAGCTTAGGACAATTTCACTAGGAATAATTTCAATCATAAGACCAATTAAAATACCAAAATAGCCAAGGGCAGAGAGGAAATCGAATATATTCAAAATCATTTCATGCATGAAAACTCACTCCTAAAAAAAGCCGGTCAACTGAAATATTAATACGGTGAAACCCAAGATCCATACATATATGGCGAAAACCTTTAATGATCGTTTCTTCAAGAAATTGATCATCCAAACGATCGCAAAATAACCGCAAAGTGCTGATGAAATAGTTGCAACGATAAGACTGCCAAGCGTCACTGCTTCAATGTTTCCTGATACTAGGTCACCCAATTCCAACACAATTCCTCCTGAGATCGTTGGAATGGACATGAGAAAGGAGAAATAGGCAGCAGTTTCTCGGTCAAGCTTTCTAAATAGCCCTGCAGCAATAGTTAGGCCCGACCGGGAAACCGCTGGAAAAATAGCTGCTGCTTGAAAGGTTCCGATAAATAGTACGTCTCCATAAGTAATGTTGTCCATTTTTTTGGCTCCTTTTTTGACTCCATCTGCCATCCAGAGAATAAATCCAGTAAATAAAAACTCCCAGCCAATTGTAATACCCGTTTTGGAGATAGAATCAAATAAATCGTTTAAAAGAAGTCCCACAATGACAGCAGGGATCGTTCCAATCAATAGTAGTGAAGAGCGTTTTCCAAATGGATTTTTTAGGATATGGAGCAGTTCATCCTTGTAGACGACGAGAACAGCAAGCAAAGTGCCTACATGAAGCATCGTATCGAGGAATAATCCAGCTTCATCTAATCCGAATAAATGTCGTCCTAAGTAAAGATGTCCAGTACTGGAAATGGGAATAAATTCGGTCAGCCCTTGGATAATGCCGAGTATGAAGGCTTCTAGTTTTGACATCACTATGATCATCATCCTTTTTAAAGTTGTCCTTTTATAAATGTATTCATGATGTCCCATTCAAGAACATAAAGATAAACAAGTAATGTGGAAGTGCTGATCATATGAACATAGCTTCGGCTAGTTTGGTCACAATATCAATAGGGATTATTTCATTGAAGACAGTTTTATTCAATTAGGTGAGCGTTGAAAAAGTGTTCGTCATGTAAAATTTGCACTCAAGCTTCCGCCAATTTTTTTAAAGCAGATTGCCATTCATAATGTATCTTTAACGTTTTCATCTAAACTTAAAGGAGGTTTTATTATGCCAAATCAAGATGAGCGATTATTTGCAGCACTCATATTTGTTGTTAGTTTTTTTACTGTTTTTATTGGTCCGTTAATCATTTGGTTGCTGAAAAAGGAAGATTCGACATATGTAGATTATTATGGAAAAGAATATTTTAATTTTTTTATTTCCTATGGAGTATACACCCTCATAAGTACAATGTTGATGCTTGTTCTTATTGGCTTTATTACGATCTGGATTGTTGGAGTATTGTATTTCATTTTTTCGATTGTAGCAGCTATCAAAGCATACGAAGGGACAATTTACAAAATTCCATTCGTATTCCGATTAATTCGATAGAGAAAAGTCTAGGCAATTCCTAGACTTTTTCTATTGAATATGGAAAATGATAGTTAAGAAAAGCAAATGGCTTAAGAGAAAATAAGCATGAATAAAAGGAAAACGAATATAGATTTAGTAGAAGATTTTTAACTAGATTTAGGGAGGAGTCTTTCAAATGTGGACATGGATACTAGTCATCTTGATCTTGTTTTTGATACTAGTGTTGTTCGAGGAGTTAGTAGAATTCCTTGTTAATCGATTTATTCTTGGTCCTGCATCATGGGAAGGCAAAATCAAAAGATTTCTTCATAGTTTGATAGGGTGGTTTAAGAAAAAGGGGAAATGGCCGTTTTCACTTAAGTAAAAGGCTTTGTTTAACACAGAATTATTGATAAAACAACGCAGGGTAAAATGAATACCGACTAAAAGAGGGGAATTTTGCAATGAATATACAACAATATTATCGTTTAGCAGCAAATACATATTTAAACGGGAGTATTGCTGCACTTGTACCAGTCATGATTATAGTCATTCCATTGTCAATTTTATCACATGGAAAAGAAGTAGTGTGGACCGCACTTCCCTTTATTTTATATAGTTTGGTCTCTTATCAATCATATCTTCTAAATCGTGAGCGCTCACTTGAAATTGAGAGGAGTGTACTGGAAGAAGAGAATCTTTCCCCATGTAGTGAAAATAATTATCTACTCATGTTTATGCCTGCGCCATCTTTGCGGATGCTTTTATTCAGCCCTAATGGGGCAATATTAGGTGAATTAAGAGATGCTCGCTATCTGAGGCTTAGATGGTTTCTTCCATATTTTCTTGACCGGTTTATACCGGCAGAGTACGGGTTATATAATGTGAAGAATGAATTAGTAATGAAGGTTCAATGGAAGAGAAAGCGAGCAAATGTATACGATAGCAATGGAGATTTGTGCGTGAAGATTGAAGAGCAGGAGCGAGAGAAATATCATATTCAAATTTCTCATCAAGCCTTTTCGATTATTGTCCAATCAGAACGTTTATTTACGGATATTCAATTTAAAAATTTCAATCAAGAAACGATTGGACGGGTACGAAAAGGGTGGATGCCATTAGAATGGGATGTATTTTTTAAAGATGCGAATACTCCCGTTCTATCCTTTGATCATGATTTGTCTGAGGAAGAAAGATCGATAGTTCTTGCTCTCCTTGTGAAAATATATCGCTACCGTAACCATTGAAGATAAAATGATAGCTTCCTTCTTTCGAATTCAGTAGAATAGATAACGATAAATGGTGCACAGCCATGCTTTAATATTAATAAAACGTTTATCGTTTTCTATAAATATAAACGAGCCGGATAAGTTTTGAGTGACAATCGCTTTGCATTTACACTAACATTTTAAGATCCCATGAATTAGAAAAGAAGGAGTTATCTAATGAAGAAATTTTTATTCATAATCGCATCGATCGTTATACTACTGTTTATCATCGATCGGACAATTTTGAAACAAAGCAATGATGACTCTGATAAAGTAAGTAGAGAGCAATATGAAAAAATGGAAGATCCTGACTCATTGCCTGTTGGACTGAAGAAAGAGGAGAGAGCCCCTTCCATTACTATAACAACCCTTGATGGTGAAGATGTAACATTAGAGGATTACAGGGGGAAAAAGATTCTTTTGAATTTTTGGGCAACATGGTGTCCGCCATGTAGAAAAGAAATGCCAGATATGCAACGATTATATGAAGAAAATCATGACGATGATTTCATCGTTCTTGCTGTAAATATGACGAACACTGAAAAAAAACGGAGCGACGTTGCCCGTTTTGTAGAACAGTATCAACTATCCTTTCCAATTTTGATGGATGAGAATGGAAAAGTGGCTCAGCAATATGAAATCCTTTCATATCCTACATCATTTTTTATTGACTCTGACGGAGTTATTAGAGGAAAGATTGTTGGTGAAATGAGTAAAGAAATGATGTACAAAGAAATGATTCTTCTTCCTTAGTAGTTAGCTTCGCTGTTCGTTTTGCTCTTTATAAGGAAATGTCGTTCTCGCTTATGGTTGAATAGTTTCGTTGGTCAACAATTCCTCAGCAGCACTGTTTGCAAAAAAAAAGTAGAAAAAATATTTCTGAAGTACAAACTTCGACAGTATTATCAAAAATCATTCTTTAAAATGACTATTGTCAACAAAGATCCAATTGTCGGAGGGGTGAAGAATGGAAGTATTTGTTGCCAAGCAGCCTATTTTAAACCAAGAGCGAGAACATATTGCGTACGAGCTATTTTATCGAAGTGGATTGAAAAACTCTTTTCCTAATATAGATGGTGATCGAGCTACTGCAGAAGTCATTATTAATAGCTTTTTAAATATTGGAATTGAGGAGCTCTCTAATGGAAAGCCTTGTTTTATTAATTTTACGAAGAAACTTTTACTTCTCGGTTTACCTACCTATTTTAAACCTCAAGAAATTGTGGTTGAACTGTCAGAAGCTACTTTTCCAACAGAGGAGATTCTGGCTATTTGTAGTGAGCTGAAAAGTTTAGGTTACAAAATCGCTTTAGATAATGTTGTATTGAAAAATGGGAATCTATACTCAGAACAATTAATTCAATATATAGATATCATTAAAGTTGATTTTCTTTTAACTTCAAAAAGGACTAGAAGGCAAATTGAGAAACGGGCGAAGGAAAGAGGGATTAAACTTCTTGCAGAAAAAATTGAAACTGCAAAGGCGTTTGCAGAAGCAAAAAGATATCATTATGAGCTTTTTCAAGGATATTACTTTGCTGAACCATCAATTATTTCGACTTATGATATTCCAACGTATTTCTTTGCCCATTATGAGCAGCTACAAGAAATTATTTTAAATGAAACGGATATGGACGTCATTTCAGATTTTATAGAGAAGGATGTCTCCTTATCTTATAAGCTTTTAAAGCTTGTAAACTCACAATACAGTCGAACAAAACACAATATATATTCTGTTAAACAAGCTGTTATGATGCTTGGACTGATGGAAATAAAAAAATGGCTATATGTTTTATCAGTTCGGGAAAAAGATAGAGCTAATAATGACAGTGCTAAAGAAGTCGTTCATTTATCATTGACGAGGGCAAAAATGTGCGAGTCAATTGAAAAGCTAAAGAAAAAGAAAAACGCACCATCAACTTACTTTACTCTAGGTTTGTTTTCCCTCATGGACAAGCTAGCGGGAGTACCGATGGAAAAAATGATTGAAAATTTACCATTGCATGATGACTTATCTGATGCGTTATCTGGAATTCAAAATCCTCTTAAAGATGTTCTTGATCTAGTAACAGCTGTGGAGAAAGCACACTGGGTCGGAATCCGAGAAAAATGTAGGGATTTAAAAATAGAAGAAAAGGATTTATTTAAAATTTATGCGGAGTCATTAACATGGTCTGAACATTTAATGGAAAAAGAGAATCAATGGGTTTTGTAGTACTTATATTTTATGGCGATTCGTCTCATTTTTGGACAGGCTATGTTCGCATGCTTCTGTTGATTTTTGGGATATTTCGTGAGAAACTTTGGATTCTCATGTCTTTCATTGAATCGAAGCTAAAGTGTACCAACAATGCATGATCAATCAAAGTGTGCAACAGAGTTTTAAACTATTCATGAGAAGTGGAATCAATCCCTTAATCTTGCTAGATAAATGTGCTGAAATGATGTATGCTACAGAATAAATATTGTCATTTTTATGACAGCGCTCATCTATTTGTGTTTAAGTTCTTCGAAAAATTTGATTTAGTGGGGGTTTACATAGTGGAATTAAAAATACTCAAATGTCATGGCTCGGGAAATGATTTTTTACTAATAGATGAAATTTCGCATCCGTATTCCTTTTCGGAAAAGGAGCGGAGAGATTTGGCGGTTGCGCTCTGTAATCGTGAGACAGAGCTAGGGGCAGATGGAATTCTATTTGTCATGAAGAGTGAGAGGGCAGACGGGAGAATGCGTGTATTCAATGCGGATGGTTCAGAAGCATCTATGTGTGGCAACGGACTACGTTGTGTGGCAAGATATGTTTGCGAACTACTAAATGAGGAGTCTGTTTTAATCGAAACGATGAAAGCGGATTTAGCTGTACGGAAAGAAGCTGATATTTTCCCTGAAATTCCAACTTATTTAGTAGAAATATCACCTGTTTCTTTTCAAGTTCAGGATTTACCTTTAAATATTGAGCAAACAACATTAATAAATGAGGCGATTCCAGCATTATCAGAAGAACTCATTTTTACCGCTGTCGCCGTGCCTAACCCGCATTTAATTGCGATTGTCGATAGTGATAAGATTCACTCAAATGTACAGAGGGATTTAAGCGAGTATGTGAACGGTCCAAATAAATTCTTTCCAGACGGTGTCAACGTTAGTTTTGTAAAATCGATAAAGCCAAATCAAATTTACGTTCGTACATTTGAAAGGGGAGTGGGTTTTACTAACGCCTGCGGAACAGCGATGTCAGCCTCCACATTGGTGAGCTGTCTAAATGGGTTGAATAAACTGGAAAAACCAGTTGAGGTCTTTAATAACGGTGGAAAAGTTCGTTGCGTCGCCCATCAAAAAGAGGATTCTTACTCCATTGATTTAATTGGTAACGCAACGTATGTTTATGAAACAAAAATAAAAGTCGATTTACATTCTCCATCTGCATTTACAAGTACAACGAAACAGGAATTCTCAAAAGAAATAGCGCAATACACAAAGCTTCAGGAAGAAGTAGCTACGTATTTGAAAACGATATGGTAAATGAAAGGAGCCGAAATTGATTGTTCGGCTCCTTTTTGAGTGTTTAGAAAAGGATTGACTGCGCCAGGGGAGTTGATCCCTACACAGTTCCATTTTTTAATGTTCAATGTACGACTTAGAGATTATAAATTTTGGGGACAGCCGCTTGCTTTAGTCGTATTAGCTTATTTTCAGTACTTCCCTTATTACCATAAAAATCTTAAGTAGTTTCATCTCAGGAGGAGCAAGCTATTTACTTTTTAAAAATTGCAGCACCGCATCGAAGCGCTGTTCTTTCTTTGCTTGAAAGAAATCTCGAAACGGATCTCCTTTTGATTTTAATCTTGGAATGATTTGTGGCATTTGAAATTGTTCAATTGTCAGCTTTTCAGAAACTTCATCCCAAAACAATGGGGTTGCAACGGTAGCCATTGTATTTCCCCTTAGTGAATAGGGAGCAATAATCGTCTTTCCTTCTGCATGCTGTATATAATCAATATAAAGTCGCTTTCCGCGATTTTTTTTCAACCGTTCGATTGTAAAAGAATCTGGATCTTTAGAGACAAGATAATCAGCGATAAAAGACGTAAATAATCTTGTATCATCGAAACTATAACGATTGTCTGGGAGAGGTAGGTAAATTTGTAATCCTTTATTTCCAGAAGTTTTTATAAAGCTAATTAAATCTAAATGATCAGTAACTTCCTTAATCATTAAAGCTGCTTTAATAGCTAAATGAAAATCCTCTTTTGACGGTGGATCGAGATCAAATACAATCTCGCTTGGTCCCGCACTTCCGATTGTCTGAAAAGGAATATGGAATTCAAACGCTAATTGATTTCCCAACCATAGTAGTATCTGTAAATTATTACATACTGTATAGTTAATTCCATCCTCTAATTTCGTCTCAACAAATTGCGGCGCATAGTCGGGGGTGTTTTTTTGGTAAAAGGATTCACCGAAAATACCGTGAGGATAGCGAATTACAGTCAGTAAACGATTTTGTAAAAAAGGTAAAAAATAAGGTGCGATCTCTCTTAAATAATGAATATAATCATGTTTTTGAATGGGGGGGGTTTCCCATAACGGTTTGTCCGGATGAGAAATCTCGATTTCAGTTGGAAACGTCTTTTGCTGCAGGAGAAATCGTTCATATGTACAGTCAGTTGGCTGTAAGTCAAAGCGAAATTGATCAAAATGGGGCTCCCGCAGCTGTTGCTCATAGAACTCTAAGTATTTGATTTGAACACATATCGCTGGATTCACGTACACAAATTGTTCATCTTCATTGATTTTATTCTCTTTTAATGTCCGATAGAGAGCTTGTTTTTCATCTGGTTTAATACCAAATAGAAATTGTCCAATTGGGACGATTTTGTTTTGTTGATAAACTCCTACAGAAAAGTATCCATTGGATTTTTCATAGGAGGTGATGAAACAGGATACATACTTCCAGTTTTTCAGTTTTAACCATGTTGTCGTTCGTTTTCCTTCTTCCCAAACATGATTGCTTTTTTTGGCGACAATTCCTTCACCATCATACAGAGTGACTTTGTCCCATATCGTTTTGTAACTATCGTAATAAGGTACCATTTGAACGAGTTTTTTGTTTTTTAGATCCGGGCGGGTGGGGAAATCGACCTCCTGAAAAAAAGATTCCATCAATTGTTTTCTGTTAGAATAGGGCATTGAACGAACATCTTGTCCTTTTAGAACAATGACATCAAATAAGAGTAAGTGACAAGGAAATTGCTCTGCTCTTTCGGAGATTTTCGGTTGAGAACGCATTCTCCCTCGTGTTTGTACATGGTTAAAGTTTGACTTGTAATCGTTCTCTAAAAAGACAATTTCGCCATCAAAGACGATCGGCAAAAAAGGTTTTATTATTTTATGTTCTTTCTTTAAAAAATCACTTATTTCAGGAAATAAACTTAATAGCGGCTTACCGTTTCGACTGTTTAGTTCAAGTTGTCCATTCCACGTCAGCAGCGCCCGAAACCCATCATATTTCACTTCATATTTCCATTCTTTTCCTTCCGGTACATCAAAAGTTAAGGTTGGCAACATTGGTTTCAATCTTAAATCGTCCCTTCCGTTTTTAGTAACAGTAGTTTGCCTCATTTTTCTCGATTTCAAAAATTCTTTTCCAAATCTTTATGAGGATGATAATGCTACTGCGACATAAAATAATGGCAAAAAAGAATGGAGTAATGGTAATGCATACAATATGGAAAGGAAGTATAAGCTTTGGTTTAGTCAATATCCCAATAAAGCTTCATGCTGCAACAGAAGATAAAGATATTAAGCTCCGAAATTTGCACAAGGAATGTCATTCACCGATTAAATATGAAAAGGTTTGTCCAGTTTGTGAAGTAGAAATAAAGAATGAAGACATTGTTAAAGCCTACGAGTATACAAAAGGAAAATTTGTTGTACTTGATGACGAGGAGCTTGAAAGTTTAAAAAAGGAAAAAGAGGAAAAAGCGGTTGAAATCATTGATTTTATTAAAATGGAGCAAATTGATCCGATCTTTTATAATCGCAGCTACTTTATGTCCCCGAGTGAAGGAGGCGGGAAAGCGTATTCCCTTCTTCGGAAAGCGCTAGGTGAGTCAGAGAAGGTGGGAATTGCCAAAATTATTATTCGTTCTAAAGAACAGTTGGCTGTTATTCGTGTATACGAAAATACATTGGTAATGGAAACGCTCCATTTTCCTGATGAAGTCCGCTCTGCTGGAGATGTTCCTAATGTCCCACAGGAGGAGAAAGTAACAGATAAAGAATTAAGTACGGCAATCCTATTAATTGATCAATTAACGAATGAATTTGAACCGGAAAAATATACAGATGACTACCGCACAGCCCTTTTAGAGCTTATTGAATCAAAAAGGACTGGAAAGGAAATTGTTACTCCGAATGAAAAGGAGAAAAAATCTAATGTGACGGATCTGATGGCCGCACTTCAAGCATCTATTGATAAAACGAAACCGAAAGGAACTACAGCAAAAAAGAAAAAGGCAACAGCAAAAAAGAAAAAAGAAGCTTAAATTTTGTAAATGAAAAGTCGGTATAGGTAGTTCGTTTGACTATACCGACTTTTTGGCGTGATATGTTAAACTAAAAATAAGGAAGCGTTATAAAAAGGGGAGAGGAAATTGAAAATATTAGTTGTTGGAGCAGGTGCAGTTGGTGGATATTTTGGAGGTAGGCTTTTAGAAAAAGGAGAAGATGTTACTTTTCTAGTACGAGAGAAGCGAAAAAAACAGCTTGAAGAGACAGGATTGAAAATTCAGAGCGTACATGGAGATGTACATCTATCGCCAAAGTTAATCGTTAGTGGTGAAAAACCACAAACATACGATGTGATTCTCGTTTCAACTAAGGCCTATCATTTACAAGCTGTTATTAAGGATATTCGCCCATATGTAGAAAAAGAGACAATGATATTGCCGTTATTAAATGGAATTTCTCACCTTGATCAGTTGATTGGCGAATTTGGAGAAGAACGGGTACTTGGAGGCCTTTGTTTTGTTGAATCAACTTTAGATGAAAAAGGCACAGTTATACAGACAAGTCCAATACATAATTTAGTGTTTGGAGAGCGGACAGGAAAAAATACAGAGAGAATCCAACGTTTATGTCAAAGCTTTTCCAATACGAAAGCTAATTTTATATACAGTGAGGAAATTTTAAAAGAGATGTGGCAAAAATACTTGTTCATTTCTACTTTTTCTGGGGCAACAACATTAATGAGAGCACCTATTGGGCCTATTCGTGCGACGAAAAGTGGCTTAGCCGCGCTGGAAGGAATTGTGACTGAAGTAGTGGCAATTATGGAAAAAATGGGAGCGCCTATAGGCCAGGAACAAATACCATTACAGTTAGCGAGAATTAAAGAAATGGGGTATGAAATGAAATCATCCATGCAGAGAGACATGGAAAAAGGACTTCAAACCGAAGCAGACCATTTCTTTTTGTATTTGCTTAAGCGAGCGCAGGCCGAAAACATTAATACCCCTATTTTAGAAATCGTTTACGCAAACCTTAAAGTATATGAAAAAGCAGCATTGGGGATAGAATCGTGAATCAAAAAATTTTACCGGCTTCAACAAGTATGAAAGAATTTGAATTATTTTTGAAAAGCCCTTATGAAATTGGGGTCATGCTCGAAGTTCATATCGCGCAATTGAAAAATATCAGCCAAATGGCAAGGCAAAAAGGGAAGCAGATGATTTACCATATCGATATGATTCATGGAATTAAAAATGATGATTATGCTACCGAGTATATTTGTCAGGAATATAAACCATTTGGAATTATTTCAACGAAGTCAAACGTGATATTAAAAGCAAAGCAAAAAGGTGTTTTAGCAGTGCAACGAGTATTTTTATTGGACTCCCATGCCCTCGAAAAGAGCTATCGTTTAGTTGAAAAGACGAAGCCAGACTACATAGAAGTGTTACCTGGTGCAATGCCGTGGATGATTAAAGAAGTAAAAGAGCGATTAAATACACCGATTTTTGCTGGAGGATTAATCCGTACACGGAAAGAGGTTGAGAATGCACTTGAGGCAGGGGCAACAGCAATTACAACTTCAAAAATAGAGTTATGGCAAAATTGGCTAAAGTAAAAACAGGTGCAAAAAAAAGTGATCTATGGTAAGATGGGATTAAGTTAATAGTTCGGTAGGAGAAATGGAGAGACCACGAAACATTATCGTCTACGATAGTGTTGCTTGTGGTCTCTCTTTTTTTGTACCAAAGTTCGAGTTTTCAATTTTTTAACAGGAATTAATACTATAGAAAGCGTGCCAATGTATTAATGATGAACGATAATACGATCATAAAGGGGATAATGTGATGAATTTTTCAAACAAGAACAGAGCAAGTATGGTAGCCCAGTTAAAGAATACGGAGTTTGATGTTCTCGTTATTGGTGGGGGAATTACTGGTGCCGGTATTGCGCTTGATGCCGCTACCCGCGGAATGAAAATTGCTCTTGTAGAGATGCAGGATTTTGCAGCTGGAACTTCAAGTCGTTCTACCAAACTTGTCCATGGTGGCTTGCGTTATTTAAAGCAGTTTGAAGTGAAAATGGTAGCTGAAGTTGGGAAAGAAAGGGCAGTTGTTTATGAAAATGGACCACATGTGACAACTCCTGAATGGATGTTATTGCCATTTCATAAAGGGGGGACGTTTGGCAAGTTTTCAACTTCAATTGGACTAAGGGTATATGACTTTTTAGCAGGAGTGAAAAGAAGCGAACGTCGAGTGATGTTGGACGCAAATGAAACGTTGCAAAAAGAACCGCTAGTTAAGAAGGAAGATTTAAAAGGCGGCGGTGTTTATGTAGAATATCGCACGGATGATGCGAGATTAACGATTGAAGTTATGAAAGCTGCCATTCAAAAAGGAGCAATGGCGCTTAATTATTCTAAAGTGGAAAATTTGTTATATAAAGATGGTAAAGTCTCCGGTGTTGTTGTGCAGGATAGAATTACTGGAGAAGAGTATGAAATTATGGCAAAAAAAATCGTCAATGCAGCAGGACCGTGGGTGGATCAAATTCGCGAAAAAGACCAATCCAAAACAGGCAAGGTATTGCGTCTTACGAAAGGTGTCCACGTTGTTATCGATCAATCAAAATTCCCATTAAAACAAGCTGTTTACTTTGATACACCAGATGGAAGAATGGTTTTTGCGATTCCTAGAGAAGGGAAGGCGTATGTCGGGACAACGGATACTTTTTATGATCAAGACGCTGCCATTCCAAAAATGAGTTCTGAAGATCGAGACTATATTTTGAAATCGATTCACTATATGTTTCCTGATGTGAAGATTACTGAAAATGATATTGAGTCAAGTTGGGCAGGAGTTCGTCCTTTAATCTGGGAAGAAGGGAAGGACCCTTCCGAAATTTCTCGAAAGGATGAGATTTGGGAATCTCCATCTGGGTTGATTACAATTGCGGGAGGAAAGCTGACTGGTTATCGTAAAATGGCTGAAATGATTACCGATGTACTTGCGAGGAAGTTACATGATGAATACAACCAAGCTTTTGCTAGCTGTCAAACGAAGCACTTGCCGATTTCTGGTGGCGATGTAGGTGGTGCAGCTCGCTTTGAACAATTTGTATCTGAACAAGTTGAAGCAGGAGAAAAAGTTGGATTATCTGCGGAAGAAGCAAGGCATTTAGCATCAAAATACGGTTCAAATGTGAAATATCTGTATGAAATTATTGCGCAGAATGCTGAGAAAGCACAAGAATACCGTTTACCTATTACTCTCTTTGCCAAGCTGCATTATGCTCTTGAACAAGAAATGATCTTTACACCGGTCGATTTCTTTAACCGAAGAACAGGAGCAATTTTGTTCGATATTTCATTAGTTCATACGCACAAACAAAATGTGATTGATTATATGGCGAATTATTTTACATGGACAGATGAGGAAAAGGAAATTTATCAGAGTGAACTGGATGCAGCTTTAATAGATGCAGCAGTTCCTGTTGATTTACAAAAATAACAACCGTTTAAAACAAGACAATTTTGCGGAATTGTCTTGTTTTTTATTGAGAATCTCTAGAGAAATGCTTTTATACGTATAGTTTTCCCTATCGTAAGCTTTCTAAAGACTAACTGCGGTCTTCTCTTCGCTGCACTTTTGGCAACTAGAATATAGTGTGATTAAATAGGTGAGAACATTGCGAAAAAATCCTTTGTTTTCTCCTCTTAAAGGGCATTCAGATATGAGTCTTTATTATTATTATTTTGTTAAAAAATATGGTTTCCTACTAAATGTACGGAAAATCAACATCGTCATGTAACAGTTCTTCATTATGAAAGGTTGACAAAAATTGTATATCATTATATGATGGTATTTCGATATATTTTGAGGTATTGAGTGAAAAGGTAATACGAATAAGTACAATTCCTTTAGAAATGGAATTTCCCTTAGTGGGTAAGAGATTTTATCCAACAAGTTTTTAAAGAAGAACATCGAACCTATGGCTGCAAGGTTACCCTCAAAACTTCCTTCTTTTAAGCTTCACTTCTTTCGTTAAATTATCTACACTAAGTTGAGTCAAGTGTTATTTGATTGTTAAACTGGTCATTTCACTTGAAGTGTTATGAAGTGGATACAACAAGATTTTTCCGAATTATGATATTACCCATTGTTCAGAAAATAGAATTGGACAAATTTAGGAGATGTGAAATTGAATACTATTATCTTTGCACTTGAACTTTTGAAATCCTAATTCTTAAAGGCGCGGTCAAGGAACCGTATTGATGGAAGAGAGGCAGGGCTTTCGTTGTTTTAGGTCAAAGCTTTTGTTAAACCTATGGCTGCTAGTTGTGAGACATAAAGTAGTTAGTTCAGATAAACATGATGATTCAGAAACTATCATTAAAAAGGTTAATCTAGATCGTCAGATAGAACCTTAAATATATCATTCAAGAGACTGAGACAAATCTATCTCTGAGATAAAAAGCCGGTGAAATTTTTACGACAAATAAATTTTCATCGGCTTTGATCATTGTTTGAATAAAATAAAGGTCATTTTTGATAAAATTAAGTCATTTATAAAACAAAAATCATACAGAAAGCTAGAATCCAACTTGCGTTTAAATTTAGAAGTAAAATTACTAAAAATAATATTGTCTTCCATATATCACTTAGTGGAATGTATCTAGATTTGCATTCGTGTGGAAAAAGTCGATTGAGAATATCACAAGAGTTTAATTGAAGCATCAAATCAACTGTACAACGAGTTGCTTGAAAAAGAGAACTTGTCTGAAGTTGGACGAGAAAGTGATGAGCAATTATTACTGAGCTAAGGTTAAAAACCCATACATAGTTTTTTCTTTTTATCCCTTACCTTTAAGTTCCTCCATAATAGGAATCCCCATCTAACCATAGCAGCATATCCTTCTTATAATTAAATATAAAAAAACTTGTGCGAGCTCTAATAGTGGTCTTATGATGAAATAGTAAGGTGATTTTTTAAATAAGAGGTGACCTAGATGGAATTTATCGCAACTGTGATTGGTTTGCTCATTTTGTTGTTCGTGATAGAAAAAATAACAAATAAGATTCTTTCTATTGAGAAGAAAAAAATATCGGAAACCTCTGGTAGCCGTATTAACCGTTTGGGTCAAACGGTTTTATTTATCCTCCTTTTATTCCTACTATGGTTTATGATAGAAAGTTCAGATATCCAAGGTTTGTTTTATTTCACAACCTATTTGGCGCTATTATTTGGATATCAGGCAGTGATGGAATTTATTTTTATAAAGAGCTCAAGGCAATACATTAGTACAACGATATTACTTATCATCGTTCTTGTAGTTGTGTTTAATTTAAATAGATATCCTTTTTTTTGACGAGGGTTTAGCGGTTAGCACATATGGAAACGTTGCTGGGTGAAATGGATAACATAGAAAAAATAACGGGGCGTAAAAGATGCTCCACTTTGAGGTCGTCTTTATGATGATTATCATGATACATAATTTGTAAGACAATTACGCCAGCATAAGTGTGAATAAAAACCCTCTTTCAAAATAGAAAAAAGACCGATAGCTGGTGAAGGCTATCGGTCTTTGTGTTTACTTTTATCCAGCATTACCGCATAAGGACAAGCTTTTTTCTTTCAGTCTGGCAACAACGAATCGTTGTTGTATTTTCTAATTTTTTCGATGATATTTGCATACATTATGCCTAGAAGGTGAGTAAATTTTTCCACTTAGTAACATTTTAAGAGTGTTAATGTTATTAACCGAACAATGTAATAAGAACCTCATTGTAATATATGTGTTTTCTGCTATAATAAAGGGGGATTTAGGAGAATTATCTTCATGAACTAGTTTTTTTCTTATAAATCGTGGTGACTGACGACAAAGGTGGAATCAACCACAAGGGAGCTACGTCTATGTATAGCCGGTCGTCTGGGCAATAAATTACATAATCTTTATCTCAGAGGAGGTATATACATGGATGAAAAATTGATTTTAGACGGACAAAAAGTGGCAAACGATGTGAAAGAAGGACTTAAGCCTAGAATTGCTGTATTAAAGGAAGAAGGTATTATACCCAGCTTAGCGACCATATTAGTTGGAGAT
Organism: Robertmurraya sp. DFI.2.37; assembly: GCF_029211245.1. Lineage (NCBI taxonomy): Bacteria > Bacillati > Bacillota > Bacilli > Caryophanales > Bacillaceae > Robertmurraya > Robertmurraya sp. DFI.2.37. Next base: position 47,706 of record NZ_JARGEJ010000036.1, read on the forward strand.
GATCCGTCTTCTGCTACATATGTAAGAATGAAAGGAAACGCATGTGAGCGATTAGGTATTCACTCTCGAAGAATCCACCTTCCGAAAGAAACCACCACGGATGAATTACTGCAAACGATACATGAACTAAATAATGATTCGACTGTTCATGGAATTCTGCTGCAGCATCCTGTTCCATCCCATATAGATGAAAGAGCAGCGTTTGAAGCTATCGCACTTGAAAAAGACGTAGATGGGGTAACAAGCTGGGGTTACGGACAAACTGCATTAGGTTTTGGGCTCTATCCATCCTGCACCCCTGCAGCTATCGTTCGAATCATGGAATATTATAATATCGAGGCAGAAGGTAAGCATGCCGTTGTTGTTGGAAGAAGTCCGATCCTTGGAAAGCCGGTTTCTGCGTTGCTTCTGAATATGAACGCAACGGTTACTACATGTCATTCTCGCACAGTTAATTTGCCGGAAATCGTCAAGCAAGCTGATATTGTCGTTGCTGCCGTCGGTAAACCTGAATTTATTAAAGGAGATTGGTTAAAAAAGGGCGCGGTTGTATTGGATGCAGGTTATAACCCAGGTAATGTTGGCGATGTAGAATATGAATCATGTTTTCAGAAATCGTCAGCGATTACACCTGTTCCAGGCGGCGTGGGCCCTGTTACAATTTCGATGCTGTTAAAGCATACGGTTGATGCAGCCGAACGCTCAATAGAACGTCGCACATCTTAACTGTTTAAGAAAGGCAGAGAAAAATAATCCTGAAAAATTTATAAAAAAAGGATTTAAAATCTATTTTTTAGGCAAACTATAGATGTGATACGTTAGTTATCATCAAATGCTTTTGAATTTTTAGGAGGATTAGAATGGCAACTGGTAAAGTAAAATGGTTTAACTCAGAAAAAGGCTTTGGATTTATTGAAGTAGAAGGTGGAGAAGATGTATTCGTTCATTACTCTGCTATCCAAAGCGAAGGGTTTAAAACCCTAGAAGAGGGTCAAGAGGTTACTTTCGACATTGAAGAAGGTCAACGCGGACCACAAGCTGTTAACGTTACTAAAGCTTAACAGTTAAATATGGAGGAGTCCATACGGGTTTGTCAAGAAAAGTGTGTAAGTTATTCTAGATACTTCTTTACACGATTCTTCAGGTGGTCATGAATTAACAGTTGATTCATGACCATAGCCCATTGTTGGATATGTCCGCCTTCCCATTTCTT